>JAHEKO010000592.1 GCA_024638355.1 Acidobacteriota bacterium | reverse complement strand
TCCTGTGCGCCGTGCCCGCGGACCTTCTTCGTGCCGTCGATCGCCACGGTCACCGCTTCGGTGGGGAACTCGCCGTCGTGGGTCGCCGCCAGCCTCGTCAGATCGCTCGGCTGCACGGTCAGGAACTGGGCCAGATTGCCGTTGCCCTTCGCTTGAGCCCCGTGGCAGTTCGAACAGTAGACGCGGTAGGTAACGCGTCCCTTGGCGGCCATGAAGCCGCGGTGGCCCTCGGGCTCCTCTTCGAAGAGCGCCGACGCCGGACCGGGAGTGCCGCCCACTACGAGCGCCAGCCCGAGCGCCAGACCGATGAATGTCCAACCTCTCGCTACGTTCATGCGCTTGCCCTCTCTACCTCGGATCACGCCGGCCGTTACCCTTCCCCCCTTGGAAGCGGTCGCGGCGGCGCCACGAGGTAGCTACAGATTGTCAGGAGAGTCCTGACCCAGCCACAACCGGTCGGGTAGGCCGGCTTCGGCTGGCGGGCCGGCCGCGCTCCAGCCCGGCCGGGTAGGAGAGCGGCTCGGATGTCCTGTAGCGGCGTGCGACGCGGCGAGTGGGCCGGCGAATCGGCCGGACCGCGGCGACACGGCCGCAAACGGCCACCACCCGCAGGGACGGTCTCCGACCACCCCGCGGGTCGTGGCTCGCGTGCCCGGCGTTGAGACAGGATGATCCGGGTACAAAGCAGATGATTCGAGCCATTCTCTGTCCCGTCGATCTGACTGAGCTGAGCCAGAGAACGGTGCGGCTCGCCGGCGAGCTGGCTCGCCGGCTGGAAGCGCGGGTCGTTCTCCACCACAACGTCGACGCGGCGCCGCCGAGCCCCCTGGCGGTCTCCTGGATGTGGTCCGAGGACCACGAGCAGGAAGCGGAGGGCAAGGTGGCCGAGGCCGCCGCCGGGCTACGCGCCCTGTTCCCCGAGCTCCCGGGCCTCGAGGTCGAGGCCAAGCTCACGCGCGGTCCGCTCGACGGCGCCGTCCACCAGGTCGCCCGGGAGTCGAAGGCGGACCTCCTGGTCATCGCCACCCACGGCGCGGCACGGCCGGCGCGCGACTCGGAGACCGAGCAGATGGTGCTGCGCGCCCCCTGCGCGGTCTTGGCGCTTGGCGAGAGCTGCGGCGAGATCGAGGCAGCGGGCGGCGAGGTGCCGATGCCGGTGGTGGTCGCCACCGATTTCACGCGGCTCTCGCGCAAGGCGGTGACCTACGCCTTCGCGCTGGCCGAGGAGCTCCCGCTCCGCCTCCATCTCGTGCATGGGCTCGGCGCCGAGCACGGCGAGGCGAAGGACGCCAAGGCCAAGACCAAGGCGATCGAGCGGCTGAAGAAGCTGGTACCCGAGTCCTTCTCCGAGGAGGTGTCGTTTCACGCCGCCACGGGGCGGCCGGAGCAGGTGATCCTCGACGCCGCGCGCCAGGCCGGCGCCCGCTTCGTGCTGATGGCGGCGCACAAGAAGGGGCCGCTGCGCCGCGCGGTATTCGGAACCACAACCCTGGCGGTGCTGCGCAGCAGCAGCGTGCCGATCTGGTTCCTGCCCGAGGGCTTCGCCACGGGCGCGGAGGGATCGAAGCTCGCAGCGCTGCTGCAGCAGGCCGTCGAGTGAGGTCGACATGACGCGCAAGAGGAAGGAGCGGCCGAACCGGCCGCGTGGTATTCGTCCCGAATCGCTGATGATGAGCTTCGGCTACGAGCCTGAGTGGTCCGAGGGCGCGGTCAAGCCGCCGGTCTTCCAGACCTCGACCTTCGCCTTTCGCACCGCCGAGGAGGGCAAGGAGTACTTCCAGTACGCCTACGGGTTGGCGGAGCGCGATCCGTCGCGCCCGATGGGCCTGATCTACAGCCGACTCAACAACCCGGATCTCGACATCCTCGAGCACCGCCTGAATCTGTGGGACGAGGCGGAGGCGAGCGCCGTCTTCGCCTCGGGCATGGCGGCGATCTCGACCAGCTTTCTGGCGCTGGTGCCGATCGGCCACGGCCTGGTCTTCACCCGGCCCGTCTACGGCGGCACCGACTACCTGCTCGAGCACATCCTGCCCGACCTGGGCATTCCGACCCGCGAGGTTCCGGCCGGCGCCGAGGCGGCGGAGCTCGAGCGCGTCTGTGACGAGCTCGAAGCCGCGGGCACGCCGTGCCGGCTCATCTTTCTGGAGACGCCGGCGAATCCCACCACGGTGCTCACCGAAATCGCCGGCGCCGCCGAGGTGGCGCACCGCCGCGGCGCGCTCTGCGCCGTCGACAACACCCTGCTCGGGCCGCTCTACCAGCAGCCGATCCGGCACGGCGCCGACCTCGTTCTCTACTCGGCCACCAAGTATCTCGGCGGACACAGCGACGTGGTGGCGGGAGTCGCCCTCGGCTGCGAAGAGCTGATCGAACGCGTCAAGCTCTATCGCACGATCCTCGGCTCGATGCTCGATCCGCACTCCGCCTGGCTGCTCCTGCGCTCGCTCGAGACGGCCAAGCTGCGCATGACCTGCTCGCGCAAGAACGCGCAGCGAATCTCGCGTTTTCT
>JAHEKO010000591.1 GCA_024638355.1 Acidobacteriota bacterium | reverse complement strand
CCCGGCCGGGCCGCTCGTCGATGACCGCGTGAGTGGCCAGGTGTACCACCCGCGCGCCATCCCGAACGGCGTCGCGGAACGCGCGCTTCGTGGCGTCTTCGCCCCTCAGAAGCAGGTTGGGGCCGCCGAGCCAGCGTTCGAGCGAAGCCAGCTCCTCCTCGGCGGCGGGAAGATCGCGCAGGCCGAAGCGAGCGGCGATCAGTTCGGCCGGCAGGGGAGCCGGCCCCCCGGAAGAGAGCCGCGGATTGGCTAGCGCGACGGCCTGAAGCGCGGGCCGCGGTCCGGGTGGGCTCGCCGAAAGCGCCGAGGCGCTCGGCAGGTAGTCGACCGGCAGGTGATCGAGCACCGTTTGCTCCTCGCCCGCAGGCCAGGGGAGGAGCTCGAACGCCAGGTAGCGAAGCGCGCCGTCGGGGGCGATGTGGAGCGCGCCGTCGGCCGGCAGTTCGAGCGAGCCCAGCAGCTCTTCGGCGAGACGCTCGAGCTCGGCCGGCGCCGGCGCGCGGCCCCCGGACAGCGCGCGGTGCACGCGGACGACGGTGGCGAGCACCGGGCTCGCGGGGCCGACGATGTGCATTCGCAGGCCGCCGCGATCGAGAGTCCATCGCACCAGATCCCGCTCGGCCACGAAGAATTCGACGATGAGATCGGACTCGAGGCCGCCGGCGATCTCAGCGCTGCTTCGCGGTCCTCCGGCCCGCTCTTCCCCCAGCGCGTCGAGCAGTTCCCGCGCCTTGGCCCGCTGGACGAGCCGAAAGGCCTCCGCGTCGTGGCCCGCATCGGGCTCGCGCCGATGTAGATCGATCACCGCCTGAACCGCGGCCTCGAAGACGCCGCGCTTGTCGCCGAAGAAATCGGCTCGGTAGCTCTCGGGGGCGAGCTCCGCGCGTACCTCCTCGATCACGTCGAGGGCGCGCTCGAAGAGGCGCGCGGCCGCGGCCGGCTGGTTCCGTGCCGCCGCGGTGCGGCCGAGTCCGGTCAGGGCAGACCAGCGGCCCTCGGCCGAGCCGCTCGCCTCGGCGACCGACAGCGCGCCGTCGAAGAGCTCCTCGGCCTCGTCGAGGCGGCCCTGCTCGAGCAGCAGGCTGGCCAGGTAGAAGAGATCCTGGATCTCCTCCGGCCGGTCGCCGGCGCGCCGCGCCAGCTCGAGAGCCTCGCGGTAGGCGAGCTCGGCCGCTGCGGGCTCTTCGAGGTTCAGATGGCGCGCCAGCGCGATGTTGAGCAGTGCGTTGGAGAGCCCCGAAGGCTGGTCGAGCCGGCGGTAGGCGGCCGCTGCCTCTTCGAACAGCTCGAGCGCCCGAACCGGATCTCCGAGGTTGCGGTAGACCACGCCGAGGTTCACCTTCAGCAGCGCCTCGAGGCCGGGCTCGACGGCGCCCTCTTCGGCAAGGGCGTGGCGATAGCTCGCGAGTGCGGCTCGAAAGGCTCCCAGCTTCTCGAGAACGACGCCCCGGTTCAGAAAGGCGATTCGCCGCTGCGAGGTGCGCCACTCCGCCTCGGCATGGGCATCCGTCAGCGCGATGACCTGGGCGATGCGCTCGAGCGCATCCCCGTAGTTGCCCGCCTGGATGGCGAGGCCGGACAGATTGCCGAGGTTCTGGGCTGAGCTCAGCGCGTCGCCGCTCTGCCGGTTGATCTCGAGCGCTTCGAGGAACCTATCGCGAGACTCTTCGTAGCGCCCGAGATTCTGGAGCGTGAGCCCGAGGTTGTTGAGCGTGCGGGCCAGACGAGGCGAATCGTCGATTCGCCGTCGCAGGCGCAGTGCCGCTTCGCAAAGCTCGAGCGCCGACTCGTACTCGCTGCGGTTCATGCGAATGAGGCAGGCGTTGGTGTGGGCGGCCGCGGCCACCGCCGGATCGCTGCTCTCGGTCGCCGAAGCCACCGCCCGGTAGGCCTCGAGCGCCTGGTCGAGGTGGCCGGCGAGGTGAAGCTCTATCGCTTCTTCGATGGTCTGTGCCTCGCCGGGGGCGCCGACGAGGCAGAGGGCGAGGAGCAGCCAGGAGAACCGAGAAAGCTGTTCCGGTCGTGTGCGGCGACTGTCCAACTCTCTGACGGGTCGAGTCTCGCAGTTCATCTCACCCTTTCCCAATCTGGGGCGCGACCCGCCGACCCATCTACCGCGCATTGACATAGGAGGCAACTCGATGAACAGAAAACTCTTTCGACTGGGCGCCGCGCTCTCCCTCTCCCTGATCCTGGCGGGGTCGCTGGCGTGTAGCAGTGGGTCGAAATCGGACGCTAGCACGGGCCCGACCGCGCCCGAGATGCCGGCCGAGATGCCGCAGGCGGAGGCCGAGATGGGCACCGCGCCGCTCTTGGGCTTTTCCGGTGGCGCCTTCCGGGTCCGGCACGACGACTCCGATTCGGATGGCGACACGGACGGCGACAGCGACTCCGACTTCGATGTCGATTCCGATGCCGACACGGACGGCGACAGCGACTCCGACTTCGATGTCGATTCCGATGCCGACACGGACGGCGACAGCGACTCCGACTTCGATCTCGATTCTGATGCCGACAC
>JAHEKO010000590.1 GCA_024638355.1 Acidobacteriota bacterium | reverse complement strand
ACGGCAAGCTCGCGACCGAGCACGTCTACGAAGTCGATCCGGTGGTCGCGCCGCCGCCCGCGCCGGGGGGCTTCCGCGTCAACGGGCTGGTCGAGCTGCTGGCGCTGGGCGACGGCTCGTTCCTGGCCTTGGAGCGGTCGTTCACGCTCGGAGTGGGCAACTCGATCCGCCTCTACCTCGTCTCGACCGAAGGCGCCGACGACGTGCACCGCTTCGCCAGCCTGGAGGGCCGGCAGGGCATCACCCCGGTGTCGAAGCGGCTGCTTCTCGACTTCGACGATCTCGGCGTGGCCCCCGACAACGTCGAGGGGATGGCTTTCGGGCCGCCGCTGGACGACGGCCGTCGGACGCTCGTCCTGATCAGCGACGACAACTTCAATCCCGAGTATCAGACGACGCAGATCTTCGCCTTCGCGATCGGCGAAGCGGCGGGCGGGCCGGCGTCGATTCAGGGGGCCGGCCATCGCTCACCGCTCGCGGGAAGCTGGCGTTTCGGCGTGACCGGCGTCGTCACCGCGGTCGAGCCCGACGAGCGACGGCGCGCGCTCTGGATGCAGGCGGCGGCGGGCGACGGCGACGAGGCGACCTCGGAGGGCCTGCGGATCTCCCTCGCGAGGCTGCAGGTCGCCGTCGAGGCCGGGGATCGCGTTTGGGTCGACGGACGCGTGGTCGAGGCCGGGCGGCCGGGCTCCCTGCCGGTAACCGAGATCGACGCCTATCGCGTCGCGGTGCTCGAGCGCGGCATCGACCTGCCCGACCCGGTCGAGATCGGCGGCGACGGACGGCTGGTGCCGGCGGGGATCGACAACGACGGGCTCGAGCACTTCGAGCCGCTCGACGATGCGATCGACCTCTACGAGAGCCTCGAAGGGGCCCGTGTGCGGGTCGATCGAGCCGTCGTGACGGGCCCGACGACCCGCTTCGGCACGCTGACCGTGGCCATCGACGGCGGCAACGGCGTGACGACGGAGCGCGGCGGTCTTCTTCTCCGGCCCGAGGATCCGAACTCCGAACGGCTGGTGATCGACGGCGCGCTGATCGGGGGCCTCCCCGACGCCCTGGTCGGGCAACCGCTCGCGGCGCCGGTCACCGGCGTTCTCGACTACGCCTTCGGCAGCTACCGCTTGATCGCCACGGAAGAGATCCGGCTCGCGGAGCCGCCCCCTCGACCGCTACGAGACACCTTCCCCCCGCGATCCGATCGGCTGGTCGTCTTGACGTACAACCTGTGGAACCTCGACGCCGGCGATGCCGACGAGCGCTTCTCGAGCCTCGGAGCCCAGATCGCCGCGCAACTCCCGGACATCGTGGCCTTGCAAGAGATCCAGGACGACAGCGGCACCGAAGACGACGGCACGGTGACGGCGGCGGCGACTCTCGACCTGCTGCTCGCAGCGATCGCCGGCGACGGGGGGCCGAGCTACGACGTTCTCCAGCTCGATCCCGTGAACAACGCCGACGGCGGCGCTCCGGGCGGCAACATCCGCGTGGTCTTCCTCTACGACCCGGCTCGGGTGCGCCTCGCGGAAGACTCACGCCTCGGCGACGACAACCCACGGCGCCTGTTCGAGACGAGCGCCGCCTTTCGCGCCGATGCCGAGACCGGCTACGAGGCGACCCGCAAGCCCCTCGCCGCCGAGTTCGAGTTCGGCGGTCGGCGGATCGTGGCGATCAACGTCCATCTGAAGTCGAAGCGCGGCGACGACCGCTACTTCGGCGACCGCCAGCCGCCCGTGTGGAACACCGAGACCCAGCGCGTCGCCCAGGTGGAGGAGATCGGCGGTCTCGTTTCGGCTTGGCTCGAACAGGACCCCCGGGCGCTGGTCCTGGTGCTCGGCGACTTCAACGAGCACGAGTTCCGACGGCCGATGCGCCGGCTCACCGAGGGGATCGGCTTGACCAATCTGATCGATCGAGTGCCCGTAGAGAGCCGCTACACCTACAACTTCGCCGGCAACTCCCAGGTGCTCGATCACATCCTGGTCTCGCCGGCCCTCGCCGAAACCTACGCCGCGGTCGAGGTTCTGCACCTCAACGCCGACCTTCCCGACTCGCGCCGGGCGAGCGATCACGACGCCGTACGGGCGGCCTTCGATCTGGCCGCTCCGCTAGAATAGTTCGCCTCTAGTCGGAGGGCTTTCCCAAGATCAGACCCGGGCGGCCGTGCCGCCCTATCCATATTTTCTTGTGCGTAGGAGGAGAATCATGAGCATGATGAAGGAGTTCAAGGAGTTCGCGGTCAAAGGCAACGCCATCGACATGGCCGTCGGCATCATCATCGGCGGTGCGTTCGGCAAGATCGTCAGCTCCCTGGTGAACGACGTGATCATGCCGCCAGTCGGCCAGATGCTCGGCGGCGTCGACTTCAGCGGCCTGTTCCACGCCCTCGGCGGCGCTCAATACGACACCCTCGCCGCCGCCGAAGAGGCCGGCGCCGCGGTGGTCAAGTACGGCTCCTTCCTGCAGACGGTCGTCGACTTCGTGATCATCGCCTTCGTGATCTTCATGATGGTGCGGGCG
>JAHEKO010000589.1 GCA_024638355.1 Acidobacteriota bacterium | reverse complement strand
GCCCCCGAGCTATTTCGATCGGCCGCCGGGGGCCGTCGATTCGCGCCGGTCGCGAGGCGGCAGATAGGCGTGCAGATAGCCGCCGAGCAGCGTGCCGGCGAGGATGGCCGGCGCCAGCAGCAGGAAGGCCGAAGCGAGCGCCACGGGCCACAGGCGCACCGGCCCGACCATCACGTTCTCCGGCCCCAGAGCGAAGAACACAGCGACCAGAGCGGTCATGACGCCCGCGGTGATCAAGCCGGCAGCGGCGAAGCGCTCGCGCCAGCCGCGGGCGCGAGCCGCAAAGCCGAGCGCCAGCACGCCGACGGCCGCCTGGGTCACGACGATGCTGGCGCGCGAGCCCAGAAACCAGGGAGCTTCCAGCGTCGAGGACTGAAAGAGAGACCCCCAGGTCAGAGCGAAGAAGAGGTGGAGGCCCATGAAGACGAGCGCACCCAGGCCGGAGGGGCCCAGTCTGAGGAACGGGCGGAGGAGGCTCATCTTCGAGGCTGTCGAAGCCGGGGGATGAGATTCGCTTCTTCGCCGCGGCTATTCGTCGAACAGCTGACCGTGGAAGCTCACGATTACCTGGGTCAGATCGTCGGCGCCGGTGTCCCGGCAGGCGAAGATCTCGATGGTCTTGTCGCCCTGATTGTAGATAGCGACCGGCGAGCTGTAGCGCTGGGTGAAGAAGAGGCTTTCGCCGACGTTCACGGCGCCGTCGAGCCGCACCAGAGCATGCGAGACCTGGGCGTCGTTCAGCCAGGTCTTGATGTCGACTTCCACCGGATCGCCGCCCGCCGGAGCCGTGGCGATCTCGACGCTGATCCAGTCGATGCGCAGCCGCTTGTCTTCGGGCACGGTGTACAGGTCCCCGCTCGCGCAGAACTCGAAGTCGTCGAACCCGAAGCTCGTCGAACCCTGCACGAACTCACCCAGAGTCTTGTTCGGGGGCTTGGCGGAGCCCACTCCAACGCCCACGATCGACAGCACCAAGCAGGCAACGACCAAAGACCGGCGATTTCGCATGATTCACCTCCTGAGCCTGTTGCAGGAGACGGCGGCCGCGGCCACCAGCTCCCGGGAACCTAGTCGGCGGCACTGCCGCGCTGCTGCGGCAATGCCACGGTCGAAACTCCGCTCGAACTCTAACCGAGCTTGGCCAAGGCGCGAAGCGCGGGCCCGCTTCGTGAGATATTCGCCCCGCGATGCCCCGATTCGAATGCCAGACGTGCGGTGAGGCCTTCGCGGTTCCGCAAGCGGCGCTCGACAAGTACCCCGGATGGACCCCGAAGTACTGTCGCCCGCACTCACCGGCGCGCAAGGGGAACCAGGCCGCGCCCGCCAAGCGAGCTGCGCGGGGCGGACGCCCGCGCCCCAAGCATCAGGAAGGCCTCACGGTCGCCGAGGTGCTCGCCCGCTACACCGACGGCCCGCAGACGGGCGTGTTCACCGACGGCGGGTCGCATCCGAATCCCGGTCCCGGCGGCTGGGGGATGGTCTGGGTCGAGACCGGCGAGATCCGCGCCCAGGACCACGGCCACGATCCCGACACCACCAACAACCGGATGGAGCTGACCGCCCTGATCGCCGCCTACGAGGCGCTCCCCGAGGACGCCGAAGTCGTCATCTACTCCGACAGCCGGCTGTGCGTGAACACCATCACGCAGTGGGCGCCCGCCTGGGAGAGGAAGGGGTGGAAGCGGAAGGGCGAGCCGCTCAAGAATCTCGATCTGGTGAAGCCGCTCCTGGCGCTCTACCGGAAGCACCCGAAGTGCCGGCTCGAGTGGATCGCGGCGCACTCGGGCTATCTGTGGAACGAGTACGTCGACAGCCTGGCCAGCGCCTGGCGGCGAGAGGAGCTGTAGCGCCCGGACCCGTGCCGGGCGAATCCCATCAAATCGCCCCCCACAGGTGGGGGCGCCACCGACTCGGCGCCGTCGCACGGTAGCGCCCGGACCCGTGCCGGGCGAATCCGATCACGCCCCCACGGGTGGGGGCGCTACGATTCCCGCGTGTCTTCGCCGGGCGTCCACCGCGGCTTCGTGCTGCAGCCCACCTACCGGATCGTCTCCGGACGGCCGATCGTGCACGTCTGGGGCAAGCTCGAGAGCGGCGAGACGTTCCTGGTCCGCGACGGTCGGCCGGTGCCGCACTTCTACGTGCCGGCGGCGGACGCCGAGCGCGCCGCGCAGCACGGCCTGCGCTCCCTGCACGAGACCGAGCAGGTGACCCTGACCGGCGAGCCGGTGGTGCGGATCGAGGTTCCGACGCCGCCCGACACGGTGCCGGCGCGCGACCGGCTGCAGGGCGCCGGCATCACCTGCTACGAGGCCGACGTCCGCTACGGAATCCGCTACCTGATCGACCACGGAATCCGCGGCTCGCTGACCCTGGGCGGCGCCTCGAGTCGTCGCGGCACCGGCCCGCGCGTCTTCGACGACCCCGAGATCGGCCCCGCCGACTGGACGCCCGAGCTCTCCGTACTGTCGCTCGACATCGAGACCGATCCGCGCGGCCGGCAGATCCTCTCGGTCGCGC
>JAHEKO010000588.1 GCA_024638355.1 Acidobacteriota bacterium | reverse complement strand
ACGGCAAGCTCGCGACCGAGCACGTCTACGAAGTCGATCCGGTGGTCGCGCCGCCGCCCGCGCCGGGGGGCTTCCGCGTCAACGGGCTGGTCGAGCTGCTGGCGCTGGGCGACGGCTCGTTTCTGGCCTTGGAGCGGTCGTTCACGCTCGGAGTGGGCAACTCGATCCGCCTCTACCTCGTCTCGACCGAAGGCGCCGACGACGTGAGCCGCTTCGCCAGCCTGGAGGGCCGGCAGGGCATCACCCCGGTGTCGAAGCGACTGCTTCTCGACTTCGACGATCTCGGCGTGACCCCCGACAACGTCGAGGGGATGGTTTTCGGGCCGCTGCTGGACGACGGCCGTCGGACGCTGGTCCTGATCAGCGACGACAACTTCAATCCCGAGTATCAGACGACGCAGATCTTCGCCTTCGCGATCGGCGAAGCGGTGGGCGGACCGGCGTCGATTCAGGGGGCCGGCCATCGCTCCCCGCTCGCTGAAAGCTGGCGTTTCGGCGTGACCGGCGTCGTCACTGCGGTCGAGCCCGACGAGCGGCGGCGCGCGCTCTGGATGCAGGCGACGACGGGCGACGGCGACGAGGCGACCTCGGAGGGCCTGCGGGTCTCCCTCGCGAGGCTCCAGGTCGCCGTCGAGGCCGGGGATCGCGTTTCGGTCGACGGACGCGTGGTCGAGGCCGGGCGGCCGGGCTCCCTGCCGGTAACCGAGATCGACGCCTATCGCGTCGCGGTGGTCGAGCGCGGCATCGACCTGCCCGACCCGGTCGAGATCGGCGGCGGCGGTCGGCCGGTGCCGGCGGGGATCGACGACGACGGGCTCGAGCACTTCGAGCCGCTCGACGACGCGATCGACCTCTACGAGAGCCTCGAAGGGGCCCGTGTGCGCGTCGATCGAGCCGTCGTGACGGGCCCGACGACCCGCTTCGGCACGCTGACCGTGGCCATCGACGGCGGCGACGGCGTGACGACGGAGCGCGGCGGTCTTCTTCTCCGGCCCGAGGATCCGAACTCCGAGCGGCTGGTGATCGACGGCGCGCTGATCGGGGGCCTCCCCGACGCCCTGGTCGGGCAACCGCTCGCGGCGCCGGTCACCGGCGTTCTCGACTACGCCTTCGGCAGCTACCGGCTGATAGCTACCGAAGAGATTTGGCTCGCGGAGCTGCCCTCTCGACCGCCGCGAGACACCTTCCCCCTTCGATCCGATCGCCTCGTCGTCCTGACGTACAACCTCTGGAACCTCGACGCCGGCGATGCCGACGAGCGCTTTTCGAGCCTCGGAGCCCAGATCGCCGCCCAGATCCCGGACATCGTGGCCCTGCAGGAGATTCAGGACGATACCGGCACCGAAGACGACGGCACGGTGACGGCGGAGGCGACTCTCGAGCGGCTGGTCGAAGCCATCGCCGCCGACGGGGGGCCGAGCTACGACGTTCTACAGTTCGACCCCGTGAACAACGCCGACGGCGGCGCTCCGGGCGGCAACATCCGCGTGGTCTTCCTCTACGACCCGGCGCGCGTGCGCCTCGCGAAGGACTCGCGCCTCGGCGACGACAACCCGCGGCGCCTGTTCGAGACGAGCGCCGCCTTTCGCGCCAATGCCGAGACCGGCTACGAGTCGACCCGCAAGCCGCTCGCCGCCGAGTTCGAGTTCGGCGGCCGGCGGATCGTGGCGATCAACGTCCACCTGAAGTCGAAGCGCGGCGACGACCGCTACTTCGGCGACCGCCAGCCGCCCGTGTGGAACACCGAGACCCAGCGCGTCGCCCAGGTGGAGGAGATCGGCGGTCTCATTTCGGCTTGGCTCGAACAGGACCCCCGGGCGCTGGTCCTGGTGCTCGGCGACTTCAACGAGCACGAGTTCCGGCGGCCGATGCGCCGGCTCACCGAGGGGATCGGCTTGACCAACCTGATCGATCGAGTGCCCGTAGAGAGCCGCTACACCTACAACTTCGCCGGCAACTCCCAGGTGCTCGATCACATTCTGGTCTCGCCGGCCCTCGCCGAAGCCCACGCCGCGGTCGAGGTCCTGCACCTCAACGCCGACCTTCCCGACTCGCGCCGGGCGAGCGATCACGACGCCGTACGGGCGGCCTTCGATCTGGCCGCTCCGCTAGACTAATTCGCCTCTAGTCGGAGGGCTTTCCCAAGATCAGACCCGGGCGGCCGTGCCGCCCTATCCATATTTTTCTTGTGCGTAGGAGGAGAATCATGAGCATGATGAAGGAGTTCAAGGAGTTCGCGGTCAAGGGCAACGCCATCGACATGGCCGTCGGCATCATCATCGGCGGTGCGTTCGGCAAGATCGTCAGCTCCCTGGTGAACGACGTGATCATGCCGCCGATCGGCCAGCTGCTCGGCGGCGTCGACTTCAGCGGCTTGTTCCACGCCCTCGGAGGCGCTCGATACGACACCCTCGCCGCCGCCGAAGAGGCCGGCGCCGCGGTGGTCAAGTACGGCTCCTTCCTGCAGACGGTCGTCGACTTCGTGATCATCGCCTTCGTGATCTTCATGATGGTGCGGGCG
>JAHEKO010000587.1 GCA_024638355.1 Acidobacteriota bacterium | reverse complement strand
CGTTGGAGATCCGCTCGATGCGGACGTTGCGCGGCTCGATCGCGGCGCCGCTCGACGGCAGGCTGAGCAGTGCCAGGACCAGCGCGGCGACGCGGCGCACTCCGGCACTCGACCGTCGGTTGGGGCAGCGCGACCGCTTCATCACGAGTCTCTCAATGGCGCGACCGGCCGCCTCGAGAGCGGGGCGGCCTCACGCCTTCCCGATCACTATGCTGGTTGGAGCGCAAATGGGCAGTAAAGAGCTACACATTCGCGCGGGGAGCGCGGTGGCCGGGAATCCCGGCGCGGTCGGTCTATTCCTGATCGACCCACTGGTTGACGAGGGCTGCTGCGTTGGCGTCGTCCCAGACGAAAGCGTCGTCCCAGACGAAGGCGTCGCCCCAGGCGAACCCGTCGTCCCAGACGAAAGCGTCGTCCCAGACGAAGGCATCGCCCCAGGCGAACCCGTCGCCCCAGGCGAACCCGTCACCCCAGGCGAAGCCGTCGCCCCAGGCGAAGCCGTCACCCCAGGCGAAGCCGTCGCCCCAGGCGAAGCCGTCGCCGTCCATCCCGAAGAAGTAGAACCCGCCGCTTCCGTCGCTCCGCACGCGGCCCACGTAGTGCGTCTCACCGGCCAGGTCACGCGCGAGGTCGAGCCCCCGGTTCGCGCAGGCGGAGGCCGAGCTCAGAACGGCGTCGAGGGCGTTGACCGTGCCACGCCCCTGGCGCAAGAGGCTGAACAGCGGCTCGCCCTCGTCATCGAGCGCTACGCGCGCCGACGCGGTGAGCCGGCACTTGAGCTCGTCGGGGCTCAGCTCGGGCTCGAGCTGGAGTAGCAGGGCCGCCACGCCGCTGACCACCGCGGTCGCCTGCGAGGATCCCGACATCGTGAAGTAGTGCCCGCCGTCATGGAACTCCGGATGTTCCTGAGCCAGGGTGGCGCTCGGGAGCATTACGGAGCGGACGTGGCCGCCGGGAGCGACGAGATCGGGCTTGGGAAAGCCCGACGCCGTCGGTCCAGCCGCGGTGAAGAAGGTCGGGCGGTCGTCGGTCGGATCCTCGAGCGTGTAGGCGTCGGTCATCGAGCCGGCGGTGATGATGTAGGGCACGTTGCCCGGTGCATTGATGGTCAGCGGCTCGGGGCCCCTGTTGCCGGCGGAGGCGACCACCGCGATACCGGCCTGCCAAGCCTTCATGACCGCCTGGCTCAGCGGATCCGCCCAGTAGAGGGTGGACGGCTCGGCGCCGAACGAGAGGTTGAGGACCCGGATTCCGTAGCGCTGCCGGTTGGTGACCACCCAGTCGATGCCGCGGATGACGTCGGCATAGCTGCCGCCGCCGTCGGCGCCGAACGCCTTGACGACCACCAGGTCGACATCCGGCGCGATGCCGTGGAACGTGCCGTCTTCGTCGCGGGCGCTGCTGGCGACGATGCCGGTGACGTGGCTGCCGTGACCGCTCTCGTCGTAGACCCAGCGACTGGCGCGGCCCGCGATGGCGTCGTAGTAGGCGCGGATGCGCGGCCGCCAGCTGGAGTCGTAGAGGATCTCGTTCCGCGCCAGATAACCGGAATCGAGGACGGCCACGGTGACGCCCGCGCCGGTAATGCCCTGTGCGTGCACCCGGTCGGCGCCGATCAGCCTGACGTGCTGGCTCGAGGGGGTCTGTTCGCCGACCCCGACGCCGCTCGCCTTGTTCTTGCTCTTTCTCGCGTCGACGGCCACCGATCGATCCTCGAAAAGCTGCCGGACGGCCCGGTCTTTCGCCAGTCGGCTGCGCTGGCCGGGAGTCACCGTGGCCGCGACCGAGTCGATAACGGTCAGCTCGTGCGTCACGGTGCCTCCGACCCGCTCGACCAGCAGCCTCGCCGCGTTGCTGTCGCCGGCCCGCACGATAAGGCACTGACTCTCCTGGATCTGTATGGTCGTCGGCGTCGCGAGGGCGGTCACGACCCCGACCGCCAGCGCTGCCATCCAGTTCGATTTCGTCTTCATTCGCTCCACTCCCCCGTCCCGGCGAGTCACGCCGAGAGCCTGTTGGCTACGAGTGCTCGGAGCAACTCGCGAGCCACAGTGGAATAGCCAAATCGACATGTACCGCCTCGTCGCAACTGGCTGGAATCATGGAGATTTGTAGCCGGACGGCCGTCGGGCCCGGCGGCGAGAGCCGTTCGAGGCGGCCGCAACCCCGGCCGCGGGTGGCCGAAAATACGGCGCTCATGCGCCGCTCCTCGAGCGATCGCCCGGGGCCGCCTGGCGCGACCGGGCCCGCCCGCCTACTGGTCCGCGGGTGCCGGCTTCGGCGCGATGAGGAAGCCGCGCGCCTTGACGTCGAACTCGATCGACGCGTATCCGGGGCTGCCCGGAAACGAGGCGGTGAACGAGGTCTGCTCGCCGGGAGCCAGGACCGGCTTCGCCAGCGAGGCCCGGCTGCTCTCCAGCAGATCGCCCTCGGTGCCGAGGAGTTGGACCGTGAGGCGCGCGTCGGTGATCATGCTGGAGCCGCGGTTGACGGCCGTGCCGGTGATCTCCAGCACGTTGGCGG
>JAHEKO010000103.1 GCA_024638355.1 Acidobacteriota bacterium | reverse complement strand
CGCGCTCCAACGCGAGCTGGTCGCGGGCGACGAGGCCGAAAGCGCGACCATGATCGTCGACGAAGGCCAGGGCGCGCTCCGCCGCCGGAGCGGACGGCGCCAGGCGCAACGGCAGCGGGCGATCGGCGTCGAAGCTCATGAAGCTCACCAGTCCGCTCGCCCTGCCGATCTCGGCTCGCACCGGGCCGCCCGCCACCGCTCGGAGCTCATCGAGCGCCGCGGCTACGGGCCGTGAAGGCACGGGCCCCGGTGCGCCGTGGGCTCCACCGACCCCGACGAGAAGGGCGGCCACCCAGGCCCACGTCTGAAGCGATCTCGACCCCATCTCCTCCCCGATACTCCAGCCTACGTGAACGGTGTTCCGGAAGCTGTTCAAAAGCTCACAGCGCTTCGATCCCGCCCCGCCCGGATCGATCGCACCGCGAGATCGACGACCTCGCTCGCGGTATAGTCGCTAGCAGCGAATCGCGCCGCCGGCCGGGCTCCCGCCTACCTCGAAGGCACCTCAAGCCGAAGCTCGCCGCGCGTGAAGAAGGGAGTCGCCGCTTGCACAAACCGACCGCCGCCGCGGAAAACAGATACTGGAGCCGCCTCCTGGCGCCCTACACGCGTCCCGACGATCGCAAGGCGTGGTTCCAGCTTCTGACCACGGGCGCGCTCTTCGCGCTCAACTGGTGCCTCATGCTCCTCAGCCTGCGCGGGCCCTACTGGCTCACGCTCTTGCTCGCCCTGCCCGCAGCGGGCCTCCAGACGCGCCTCTTCATCTTCCAGCACGACTGCGGCCACTCCGCTTTCTTCAGCTCGCACCGCGCCAACAACCGTGTCGGCGCTCTGATCGGGGTCTTGACGCTCATGCCCTACGGCTACTGGCGCCGCACCCACGCCATCCACCACGGTGCCGCCGGCGATCTCGATCGCCGCGGCCTGGGAGACGTCAACACGCTGACCGTGCGTGAGTATCTCGGGCTCTCGCTCTGGGGCAGGATCAAGTATCGGATCTTGCGCAATCCGCTGGTGCTGATCGGACTCGGCCCGTCGATCCAGTTCGTCCTCAAGCATCGCCTGCCGCTCGACATTCCGCGCAGCTGGCGGCGCGAGTGGGCGAGCGTCTGGTGGACCAACGCCGCGCTGGCCGTCGGGCTCGGCCTGGCCTGGCTGCTGATCGGCCTCGACCGATTTCTTCTGGTCCAGGCGCCGATCACCCTGCTGAGCGGCGGGCTCGGAATGTGGCTCTTCTACGTCCAGCATCAGTTCGAAGACACCTACTGGCGCGAGCATCCCGAGTGGGACTTTCATCGCGCCGCGCTCGAGGGAAGCTCCTTCTACGATCTGCCGAAGATCCTGCACTGGTTCACCGGCAACATCGGCTTTCACCACATTCACCATCTGGCGAGCCGCATTCCCAACTACCGCCTGATGGACTGCTTCCGCAAGGTGCCCGAGGTCCAGCGCGTCACCCGGCTGACCCTGCTGAGCAGCCTGCGCTGCGCCCGGCTCCACCTCTGGGACGAGGACCACCAGCGCCTCGTCGGCTTCGGTCACCTCAAGGCCCTGCGAGCCGGCGGCTAGGCCTGGCTGGGCCAGGAGCTCAGATCGGGGTTCGAGCTCGGTCTCGGCGAGGCTCGAGCCGATAGCGGATCGGCGGTCCTCTCGACGGCTTGACGGTGAATCGACCGAGCGCGAGGATACCGGGACGTGCAGCCGCTAGCGACCAGTCGCCCCAGACAGCGCTTGCGCTTCCGGCTGCTTCTGATCTTGCTGCTGGCCTGGGCGGTCGGCTTGCGCGGCTGGTACGCGACCAAGGACCTCGAGGTCGGTCGCTTCTGGGACGAGCGCTACAGCGTGCCCAACGTCCACGCCGTGCTGGAGACCGGGAGCCTCGAGCCCGTCGAGTTCGCCTATCTGCGCCTCACATATCTGCCGCATGCCCTGGTCCTGCTCGGCCTGGAAACGGCGATCCAGCGCGTGGAGCCGGAGTTTTCGTGGTTCGTGCAGGGAGCGGGGCGTGGACCCGTCCTCCGCCCCGCGGGCTTTCTCGTCTGCCGCGGGCTGCAGGTCGTTCTTGCCGGGTTGTCGATCCTCTTGACCTACCTCCTCGGCAAGCGCCTGTTCACCGCCGAGACGGGGCTCTTGGCGGCCTTCTTCGTGGCGGCCGCGCCGATGCATCTCATCTCTTCGGTCATATTCAAGCCCGACATCCTGCTCCTGACGACGACTCTCGCGGCCTTCTTATGGAGCCTCGAGGCGGTCGAGAAGGCCTCGCTCCCAAGCTACCTGCTGGCGGGCCTGGGCATAGGACTGGTTCTATCGAGTAAGCCGATCGGAGGCTCGATCGCGATTCCGCTCGCCCTGGCCGCGCTCTACCTCGGGTGGCGAGAGCGGCGCCACTGGCTCGGTCTGGTCGCAGCCGCCGCGACGTCCGTGCTCGTCTTCCTGATTCTGAATCCGTATCTCGAGGATTACCTGAGGAGCTTTCGACTGCAGCGGGCTTTCTATCGCAAGGAGGCTCTGCGGCTGGGCAGCCTCGGCGACCCGATCGAGATCGCGCAGCACCTCGTCGGAGGCGCTCTCTGGGGCTACCACGGCTCGGCGATCGGCTTGATGGCGCTCGCCGGGTTCCTGGTCCTCGGCTTTCGTGCCTGGAAGACCGAGCCCGGGGAAGGCACGGCAGTGCCGGTGGTGATGCTGATCAGCTACCCGATCGGCTTCGCGGTGCTCTACGGCGCCGCGGCGCAGGTGGTGCTCGGCCAGAATCTCCTGCCGCTCCTGCCTTTCACTTCCCTGGCCGCCGCGGCGCTCCTGGTCAATCTGTGGCGGTGGGCCACCGGCAGGATCGGCGCGCTCTCCGGCCGGCGCACCGCCGCCGTCGTCGTCGCAACCGGACTGGTTCTCGCCGTGGCGCAGCGGGCTCACGATCATGCGTATCGAGTCATGGTCCCGAGAACCATCGATCTTGTTCTCGACACCGTGGCCGCGTCCCTGCCCGGATGGGCCATCCAGTGGATCTATCTCGAAGACGGAGCGCCCGCACCGCCCGGCGAGCAGGGACGACGCTCGAAACGGCCGCCGGCTGCCGTGCGCGTGTTCAAGACTCCCAATCTGGCCGACCTCCGGCCTCGGGTCCTCGATCGCTCGGACGCCGAAGCGTTCCCGCTGGCGCGTCTGCGGACCGACCCGACCGGCTTTCACCATTCACGCACGGAGCGGGTGAGCGAAGATCGGGTGCGGATCATTCGACCGGCGCCGTTTCGCGCCTGGGGACCCCCGATGGTGCTCGTCCATCATCCCTGGACACCACGCGGATCCCATTCCCTCGTTCTTACCGGCGTATCCGCCGGCGAGGGACGGCGATCGCGCGGGACCAGCGTCCTGGGCGGTCGCCTGGCCTCGTCGTCGCCTGGGCGAGCTGCGGCAACCATCAGCTTCTGGCTGCGCATGCCGGCGAGCAGAACGACGCACCGGCCGACCCTGCGGGCCAACGGCCGCGAGGTCGAGCTCTTGCCGGCCCCGTTTCGCCGGGGCACCGCATGGACCAGCGCCCGTTTTCCGGTCGCCACCGCCCGCGGGACGGGCCTCGAGCTGCGACTCCCCTCTTCGCTCGGACTCGACCGTCTGAAGGTCGAGGTCAGACGCTGGCGAACACCTCAGCGCTCCGCGCCGTAGGTATAGCCCCGCCGTGCCTTGACGCGTACCTTGCGGTCCTTCGCCTTGACCTTGAAGATGCGGTAACCGCGCTCGCCGGCGGGCACTTCGGACTTGAAGCTCAGCAGGTAGTAGCCGGTGTTGTAGCGCGAGATCGAGCGCAGCGGGTCGAGGAAGCGATTGAAGGTCGAGAAGTAGATGCCGCCGGTCTCGTCGGCGAGCTGGCTCAGGAAGTTGTTCTGCGGCGACTGGTTGCCCGAGCCGCTCATGTCGATCGGGTAGACCGCGACGTTCGCGGCGTTGAGCGCCGCCTCCATGGCCGGGTAGTAGCGCTCGTCGACCGAGCCGAGCGGCGACTCGGGGCGGCCGAAGCCGAGGGTGAAGAGCACCAGGTTCTTGCGGCCGATGATCGGGCGGGCGGCATCGGCCACCAGCTTGACTGCGTCCTCGATTCGCAGGCTCGCCCGATCGAGATCGGCGGCATGCGGCAGGCCGCGGGTGAGCGAAGGGGTCCCGGTGGGGTGCTCGCGGCGCGCGCGTACCGACGGGGTCAGGGCTCGGGTTCGCCGATTCAGGGTCGCGGCGTCGATGGCGTCCTGGATCGCCAGCCGCTCCTGGCTGAAGTCGAGCTGCACGGAGAGCTGGAAATCGAAGCGCACGACCGCGATCCAATCCGCAGGCCCCATCTCGCTCTCGACCCAGGTGCGGGCCTCACGCGCGGCGCGGAGGCGGTTGCTGGTCAGCCGCGCCTTATCGACCACGTCGATGGTCTGATCGTGGAAGAAGAGAACGAAGTAACGGCTGGCGGGAAGGTCGGGCGGCGGGAAGCCCTCGGGCGGTGACGGCGCCTCGGCGGCGCCGGCGGGGATGTCCTCGTAGCGCGTCGTGTAGAACGTGGAGCTGGTGATCTCTCTCGGCTCGCCATCTTCGGTCACCACGAAGTCATCCGCCCCGAGACCCCGGACGACCCGGCCCCGGCGGTCGGTCGCCAGGACGTCGACCAGCACCTCGATCACGTCCACGCGGCCTTCGAACTGGCCCGCCGGCTCCTCCTGGCCGGCCAGTGGGAGGGCGAGCAAGAGCGTCGCCACCAGGCTGAAGATCGGCCCCCGCGCCATGGCGCTATCCTGTCACTCTTCCCGAAGAGCCGTCCCGCCGCCGGCACTTGAGCGCGAAGATCGCCGGCAGGAAGGTGATCGCGACCAGCGAGGTGGCAAGGGAGCCGAGGATCGCCACCACGCCGAGCGACCGCACCGCCGGGAAGTGCGACAGGGCGAGAGAGCCGAAGCCGACGGTGGTCGATAGGGCCGCCAACACCACCGCCCGACCCGTCTCGCGCAGATAGAACAGCACCTCCCCGGGCGGCTCGCCCGCGTGCTCGCGATAGCGATGCACCAGGTGGATACCGTAGTCGACTCCGATCCCGATGATCATGGTCGAGACGAAGATCGAGAAGAAGTTCAGGCTGATGCCGAGGGCCACCATGGTGGCGAACATCCAGACGATGCCGATCGCCAGCGGCACCAGCGACAGCAGGGTGTCGCCGAGCCGCCGGTACTCGAGGTACAAGAGCAGCGCGACCGCGAGGGAGCCGACCACGCTGGCCACGATCGCGTCGCGGAAGATGCGGCGCCGGAGACCCTCGCCGAGCACGTTGCCGCCGGTCAGCTCGAATCCCGGACCCAGTCGCGCCACCAGCTCCTGCGCCTCCCGCACCGCGCGGTCGTCTCCGCGCAGGTAGACGAGCGCGGTCGACCGATCGCCGTCGTGACGGACGTAGCGGCGCAGCATCTTCTCCGCCTGACTGTTGGAGGCCAGGTCCCCGATCCCTATCGGACGATCGACGGCGGCGGCGGCGGCGAGCAGGTCGAGTCCGCGGGCGAAGGCCTCAGGGCGGAGGCCCTCCTCTCTCGCCGCCGCGGAAAAGACCCGCCGCACCCGCTCGCCGTCGAGGAGCTCCGAGTGATCCTTCACCCATTGGAGCGCGGCCGCCTGCTCTCGCGGCGCCGGCAGCAAAGTCGCCAGACTGTCGCTGCCGCTCAGCAGGCCTCGCGCCACCAACTCGCGGGCGCCGTCCGCGGCGCGATGAACCCGCTCCAGCAGCTCCTCGTCGGTCTCGCCCCGAACCACGATCAGCATCGACTCGAATCCGGTGCCGAAGGCCCGGCCGACCTCCGCCTGCACCGCCACGCCGCGCGATCCCGGCGGGCGCAGCTGGCGGAAGTCGGTCTCGAAGTGGAGGCGGGTCGCGGCCGCGCCGGCGACCAGGGTGACGGCAGCTCCCAGAGTCAGCACGAGCACCGGCCGCCTGAAGCTGAAGGTGACCAGGTGGCCCAGACCGAAGGCGTGGAGCCGCAGGTCGGGCGCCTGCTCGCGCACGCGGGTGTGACGATGGTCGCTCCAGGCCAGAATCGGCGGCAGGAGCACCAGCACCGCGGCGGCGAGGATCAGGATGCCGAGGCCGCTGAGCGTTCCCATCTGCCGCAGACCCGGGAAGTCCGTGACTCCGAGCGCGAAGAAGGTGGCCGCCGTGGTCAGGGCGCCGGTGACCACCGCTCGGCCCGAGGTGCCGGCCATCGCCGCCACGGCGCTGGTCAGGTCGGCGCCGGCGCGGCGCTCCTCGACGTAGCGGCCATACGAAACGATCACGAAATCGATGGCGAGACCGAGGAGCAGGGCCGCGAAGCCGCTGCTCGCCGCGCTCAGGTCGCCGAAGAGGAGGCCGGCGAGGGCGAGCGCCAGGAGAAGGCCGAAGAAGAGGGGCAGGAACGCGTAGCCCACCACGCCGATGCGGCGAAAGGTCAGGACGAAGAGGACCAGCACTCCGAGCATCGCGGTGCCGACGCTGGTGACGACGTCGCGGGTGATGTTCTCGGCATCGTCCACCACCGTGACGTAGGTGCCGCCCAGGTCGACGACCGGCGGTGGCGGCGGGTCCGGACCGGCGAGGGCGGGCCACCGCGCGAGGACCTCGTCCGCGGCGGCGTCGACCTCCGCGAGCAGCCGGCCCGCGAACTCCGACTCCATCGCCGGCCGCTCGGGGCGAACGATCAGCAGCGCCATCCGCCGGTCTTCGGAGACCAGGTAGCCCGAGGACCAGTCGACCCGCAGGGCACCCCGACTTTCGGCGAGGTTGGCGAGGAGAAGCTCCGCGAGGCCGAGTGGATCGAGCTCGAAGAGCGACCTGGCGACGAGCGACTGCGGCGTCAGCCCCCGCCGGCGCAGCTCCTGGACCCGCCGCCGGATGCCGGCGTCGGTCAGCCGCGCGAGCGCGGCGTCGCGGGAGTCGTCGTCGAGCAGGAGGAAGGCCCGCGACAGGAAGTCGGCGACGAGCTGGTCGGCATCGCCCAGCGAGTACTCGACCGAGTCGACCTCCGGGAGCGCCTCGAGCCGCGGCCCCAGCTCATCTAGGAAATCGAGATAGGGCTCGACCGGCTCCTCGGCCGGAATCCGCACGACCACGAAGAGCAGGTCGAGCGAGCCGAACAGCTCGAGCGTGTCGCGAAACGTGGTGACGGCCGGATCGTCCTGGGGCAGCAGGCTCAGGATGCCGGTATCGAACCGCAGCTGGCGGATCGGCACGAGGGCCACGAGCGACAGCAGCAGCGCCGCGGCGAACACGGTTCCGCGGCGCCGGCTCGCGAGGCCCGCGAGGCGACGCAGGGCGGCCCCGATCATGTTGTTCCCGGCGCGTCAGGCACTGTGTGGGTGGTCGGCCGGCGGGTCGTGGCGCCCACTTCGGCCGGTACGCGTAGAGTCTCGAATGCAGATTGAAGAATCCGGACGAAGGCTCTTGACGGTCCTTGTCGAGATAGCGGACCGCTGCTAGCGTCTGGGCCTCATGATGATATCCGAACGGCAGGTTCCCTACCATCCGGAGCTCCAGCCCAGATAGCGGATGAGGATCCTGTACGGAGTCCAAGGGACCGGCCACGGTCACCTGGTGCGGTCGGCGGCCATCGTGCGCCAACTGCGCGAGCTCGGCCACGACGTCCACTGTCTGATCAGCGGCCGCGATCCGGAGACCTTTTGGGGCGTCGAGCACTTCGCGCCCTACACCGCCTTGCGCGGCTTCACCGGGACCGTCCGCAAGGGGGGCGTGCGGCTGTTCGAAAGCATCGCGCGGCTACGCATCCGGCGCTTCTTTCGCGACGTCGCCGCCTTCGATGCCTCGGGCATCGATCTGGTGGTGACCGACTACGAGCCGGCGTCGGGATGGATCGCTCGGCGCAACAAGCTGCCGAGCATCGGGCTCGGCCACCTCTACTCCTTCCGGCGGCGCCTCCCCCTCCCGGGCGTGACCCGGCCGGCGCAGTTCCTGGTCGGCAGCTTCGCCGGCCTCTACACGCCGGTCCAGCGCGCCATCGGCCTCCATTGGCACCACTTCGGACACGCCAATCTGCCGCCGACCATCAGCTCCGAGGTGCGAGCGAGCGAGCGGGTGGACGACCGCAAGGTGCTGGTCTATCTGCCGGGCGAGGACGAAGAGGAGGCGATCGCGCTCTTCCGGAGCCTGCCGCAACACCGCTTCGTCTTCTACCGCCCGGTCGACGAGCCGCGCGAGGCTGGCAACGTCCTGGTGCGGCCGCACGACCGCCGGGAGTTTCTCGCCGATCTCGCCGACGCGGGTAGCGTGATGGCCAACGCCGGGTTTACACTGCCGAGCGAAGCACTCCATCTCGGGCGGCGCCTCCTGGTAAAGCCGATACGAAGCCACCCGGAGCAGTTCCTCAACGGTCGCGCCTTGCGCCTTCTCGGCCTTGGTAAGGTGGCCGATCGTCTGACCGCCCCCGTGCTCGAGAGGTGGCTCGACAGCGAGCCGCCAGTTGCGATGAACTACCCCGACGTGACCCACCATCTGGCCCGCTGGATCAGCGGCGGCGACTGGGATCGAATCGATCGACTCGTCGAGCAGACATGGAATGAAGTTGAATGGAGACCCTCGCATGACGCCGCCTAGACCGCAGCGCCCGCAGAACCCCGACCGCGACTTCACGCTCGCGCACTATCGGGAGATCCTGGAGGGGATCACCGCCTCACATCCGACCCTGTCGTTCGCCGAGGCGGCACCTCTGGGGCCGGCGCTGCTCGACAAGGAGCGCTTCGTGTTGATGCGTCACGACGTCGAGTTCAGCCTCAAGAGCGCCCTCACCCTCGCCGAGGCCGACCACCAGGCCGGCGTTCGATCATCCTTCTTCCTGCAGTATGGCTCCGACTACAACATCTTCGAGCCCGAATCGGCCGAGATCATCGACCGCATCCTCGCCCTCGGGCACGACATCGGCCTGCACTACGACGTGACCCTGCTCGAGCGCTCGGGAGCCGACCCGGTCGAGATGGCCCGACGGATGATCGATCTGATGGAGAGCTATTGGTCGACGAAGATCCATGCCGCGAGCCCGCACCTGCCGATGCGCTCCGGCAAGCGCCTGGAGATCCCCGGCGTCGTCGACGTCTACGACCCGCTCTACTTCACCGAGATCAAGTACCTCTCGGACAGCACTCAGATGTGGCGCGAAGGGGTGGTGACCCGACTCCTCGATCGCTACAAGCAGATCCAGCTCCTGACCCACGAGTACCACTGGAGCGAAGAGGGCCACGGTTTCGACGTCCTGCTGCTGCGGGAGGCGAACCGCAAGTTCCGCAGCCTCTACCGGCGCGCCGAGCAGAACATCGTGCGCTTCCGCGAGGGGCTGCGGCTGCGCGAGGTGCGGGATCGCGAGTTCCGCGAGCGCTTCGGCGGCGCGCGGGTGAGAACTCGGTGACGCGGTCGCCGAGCCTCAGACCGACGCGCCCGGACGACCTTCCCGCCATCTCCGATCTCACCGAGATCGTCTTCGGACGCCGGCGCTCGGCCGAGCTGCTCCACTGGCTGCTCTTGAGCGAGGAGCCGGGCTGGGCCCGCGAGTCGCGGGTCGCCGAGGTCGACGGCCGCATCGTCGGCCACGTGGGACGGATCAAGAGCCGCTACCAGTGGCGACAGAGGATCGTCTCCGGAGGCCACCCGATGCTGTGGATGCTGAGCCCGGAGGCCCGTGGACAGATCGGCATCCAGCAGGCCTACTGGGGCACCGAGTATGGCGACCTCTGTCTGGTGCTCGGCGGCACACCCAGCAGCCGGGCGTTCATGGAGCGCCGCGGCTTCGTCAACCTCGGCGCGGCGAGCGAGGTCCGGCTGCCCACGAACGCGGCCGGCTCCGCAGGCGACATCGTCCTGGAGCCCGACGACTCGGCAGCGTCTCCGGCACTCGGACCCGACGC
>JAHEKO010000586.1 GCA_024638355.1 Acidobacteriota bacterium | reverse complement strand
GCGCCGCCTCCGGAAACGGTGGCGGCCGCGGCCGACACGCTGGTGCGGTCGGCGGAGACCCGGGCGCAGGCGGAGGCCGGCGAGCTCTCGTCCGAGGCTCGAGCGGACCTCTTCAACCGGCTGGCGTGGTTCGACGAGCGGCCCGGCGCCGTGATCCTGACCCGCGACGGTCGGGGCCGGATCCAGCGGCTGAGCGGCCGAAACCTGGCCGAGGCGTTCGCTTCCGAGCTGCCGGCCGAGCCCAGCCGGGAGCGCGCCGAAGCGTTCTTCGACCGCGAGGGCCTCGGGCGTACGTTGCTCGGGCTCTCGTCTGCGGTGGACATCCGCTTCGTTCGTCCGCTCCTCGGCCGGGGCGGACGCTACGAGTTCCAACAGCACCATCGCGACCGGCGGGTCTTCGGTGCCACCGCGGTCTTGCGGCTGGACGAGCGCGGCAGGTTCGCCGGCCTGGACTCGCACCTGGTAGGTGACATCTCGGTTCCTCGCGGGCGGGCCATCCCCGAGTCCGCGGCCGTCGCGGCGGCGATAGAGCACGTAAAGCAGATCAACGAACCGCTGTGGGAAGAGATCGACGCTCGGGCCGAATCGGTGGAACGGGTCGTCTTCGATCGCCTGCCGAGCACCGGACGAGACGAGCTGCGCAACGCCTACCTGGTGGTCGTGGTGCCGGTCGGCGGCGCCGGCGGGCGGCGCGAGGTGATCGTCGATGAGCTGACCGGCGAGGTGCTGGACTCGATCGAGCGCGCCCGGCTGATGCTGGATCGAGAGGACAGGGTCTCCGAGGTCGAGGGGACCATCACGCTATGGGGTCCGCCCCCAAGAGTCGTGGGACCGCCGCTCTGGCAAGGCGACGAGTCGTGCCCTCCGGTGTCGGCTCCGCTACTCGGCACGACCCCGCTGGAGCGCGACCTGAACGAAAGCACGGCCGCCGTTTGCGAGATAGAGAGATTCTTCGCCGAACGGGGAGGCGAGTTCGGCAGCGCCGACTTTCATCGGTGGATCGACGCCAACCGGTGCGGCCTGAACCTGCGGATCGGAGCGACCCCCCTGGTGAGCATCGGCATGAACAGCCAGGGCGAGTGCCCGGCCATCACTTTCGCCACCGGCACGGGTCGCGCCGAAGTGGTCGGTCACGAGCTCGGTCACAGTCTGTTCGGAGCGGCCGGCTCGGTAGCGGCATTCAGAGGCGTCGGCGTGGATGGAGACGGCGGCGCGGTCGAAGAGCATCTCGGGGATCTGCTGGGGTCGCTCGTCGAGCGCCGCTTTCCGCGGCGGACCGAAGACGCGTGCCTGCTGACGGATGATCCGGATTCGCTGGACGCGATCGGCGCGCTCGTGTTCGCCGCGGTGCCCTGCCGCAGCCAGCGGCTTCCCTGGCGATCGCTCTGCACTCCGCAGGCCGACAACGGCGGCTGGTGCGAGGGTGCCGCGACCTTCCAGGACAAGGCCTTCAACGGCTACGACCTGGGCTTCCCCGGGCCCGACGCGGTCGGGGTGGGCCTGTCGCACAGCAATCTGGGAATCGGCAATCGTCAGGCCTCGGCGCTGTTCAAGGAGAGCGGCGTCGTGACGAACATCGAGCGGTTCCGGGTGGAGGGGATCGGTCAGGCGCGGAGCGAGCGGCTGTTCCTGAATGTCGCCACCAACCTGCCGCTCTCGGTGAGCTGGTCGTCCTACGGCGAGGCCTGGATCGAGTCGGCCGCCGAGCTCGATACCGCCGACGGCGTCCCCGAACCGCCGGCGGTGAGCCTCGAGAACAACGTCAGGAGCGCTCTGGCGGGGGTCAAGCTCTGGAGTCTGCCGCGGCCGATGACGGTTTCGAGCGGTCTGCTGTCCGAAGTGCCCCGCGCCACCCGCCCCGCGGTCGCCTCCATCATCCGCGCCGACGGCGGCGAGCGCACCTACACCTTCTACCGCGGCTCGGAATCAGAGGACGCCATCTTCTACGTCTGGCGCGACGAGGTCGCCGGCGGCAGGTTCGCCGAAGAGAGCGAAGCCCCGTTCCAGGGGCCTTGCCGCCTCGAGGAGGCTCGCTCGGTCGAGAGCCCGGCTGCGGTCGGGCGCAACGGAACCCTCTATGTGGCGTGGTCGGAGCCGACCGGCGAGGCCGGCGTCGGAATGGTCAACGGGCTCAGGCTGCGCGCCGAGGACCTCGCCGATGCGGGCTGCGGCGACGACTGGGAGTACTACCCGCCGGGGCTGCGAACGACCGCCGAAGGCGAGGTGAGCTTCGCGGAACGGCGTCTCGAGGGCGCACCGTCGCTGGCCATCTGGAGCGCGAGACGCGAGGCGGACGTCGACGGGCCGGAGGAGATGTTCCGCTGCGACCCCAGGCTCGATTCGCCGGTACCGCCGAACTTTCCCAGGTACCCGATCGGGCCGCTCGGTCCCCAGGGCTGGAGACTCGACCTGTGCAGCCTGATTCCGCCGTCACCCCAGCGGCCGCCGCGACCCTTGCCGGACGAGTTCACGGTGCGCCTCAACGAACTGCTCGCGCCGGTGCTCCAATCCCGCTTCGCTCGGGC
>JAHEKO010000585.1 GCA_024638355.1 Acidobacteriota bacterium | reverse complement strand
TGAGCCTCGCCCTGGTGCCGGTGCATTTCGCGGTTCTCGGCGCCCTGCTCTACTCGCGGTTCGCGGTCGACTCGAGCCCGGGAGAGCTCCCGGCCTTCGGCGTCTGGGTGGCGCCGAGCGCGCCGGCCGCGCTGGCGACGGCCGGAGCGGCGATTCTGTTGCTCCTGCCGATCGTCTACGTGGCCCTCCGGGCTCTCGCCCACCGGCAGGCGGGCTCGGCCACGCTCGCCGTGCTCGGGTACAACGCCGCCCTGCTCGTGCCGTGGCGCAACGCCGACGCGACGGCGATCGTCGTCGCCGTGCTGATCGCTCTCATCCTGACGCTGGAGCTCACCTGGGTACGCCGCGCGCCGAGCCTGCGCACGCGCGAAGGCCTGCTGGTGCGCGCCGTGCTGATCGCCCCGGTCTGCATCGCGTTCCTGCGGGCGCACCTCTACGAGCCCACCGAGCTGCTCTACGGCATCGCCACCTTCGGCTTCGGCGCGTCCATTTTCCTGCTCTCCCGCAGATTGGCGCGCCGCCGGATGGCCATCGCCGTGGTCGAGGCGCTGGCTCTCGTTCCCGCAGCCGCCGGCTGGGGTCTGATCGTGCGGGGGCTCGGAGCCGAGGGATCCTCCCTGTTGATCGCCGCCAGCCTCCCCTTCGCCGGCGTCCTGATCCTGGCCTCGCTCGCCAGCGCGGGCGACGGCGCCGCCTACCGCCGCACGGCCGCGCTGGTCGCCATCACGGCTGCCGGTGCCAACGTGGTCCTCTATCCGGCCGCCGCGGCTTCGTTCCTCTGCCTGGCGGTCGCCATCGCCACCCTCGCCTACGGGTTCTACGTCGAGCAGCGGCTGGTCCTGCTGGCCGGGCTGGCCGGCGGTCTCATCGGTCTCGCCTACGAGGTGCACTACGCCCTGGAGCTCTACTCCTGGAGCCGCTGGGGCGGGATGGCCGTTCTCGGTCTGCTCACCATCCTGGCGGCCGCACTACTCGAGCGTCACCAGGCCGCCGTAGTCGCCTGGGCGGGCCGGATCCGCCGCTGGGAGCTCTGAGCGGGCCGCAGCCCGACCTTCGGTCACTCGCCGCTCCGCTCGCGGCGCTGGCGCCGGCCCTCGAGACCGACCTAAACTGGGGCACCGGCTACCGCGAAGTTGAACTCGACGAGCGATCTTGAACCGACGAATTCTCAATCACCCGAGGCGAGCGCGCGGCCGATCGGCGCGCGGAGCGGTGTGAGCGTCCGCGTCGTCGAGGTCGAGGACGGCCGGAGCCTGGCCGACTACGACGGGCACCTCCTCCTCGAGCCCGCGGCCGCCTGGCTGCGGGCGAGGGCGGACAAGGTGCTGCCGTCGCTCAGGGGTCGGCGCGTCTGGATGATCAACTCGGCCGCCGAGGGCGGCGCGGTGGCCGAGATGCTGCCGCACATGGTCGCGCTCCTGCGCGAGCTGGGGGTCGAGATCGACTGGGCGGTGGTCGAGAGCGATCGTCCCGAGTTCCTCGACCTCACCAAGCGGATCCACAACCTGCTCCACGGCGCCGGCGAGCCGCGGCTCGACGCAGCCGATCGAGAGCTCTTCGAGAGCGTCAACCGCGCCAACGGTGAGGAGCTGGCTAGTCTTCTCGGTCCGCGCGACCTGGTGGTGATCCACGATCCGCAGCCGCTCGGCATGGCGCCGCAGATTCGGGAGCTCGGCCTGCCGCTCGCCTGGCGCTGCCATATCGGCCTCGACCGCGTGAACGAGGCGACGCGCGTCGCCTGGGGCTTCCTCGAAGGCTATCTCGCCCTGGTGGACCACTCGATCTTCACCGCGCCGGAGTACGTCCCCGGCGTGCTGCGCTACAAGTCGTCGCTGATCCGGCCGGCGCTCGACCCGTTGAGCGACAAGAATCGCGACCTGCGGCCGGTCGAGGTCGGCAGCGTGCTGGCCGAGGCGGGCCTGGCGGGAATCGACGCCTCCGGCAGAGAGACGCCGGCGCGGGTAGAGCGGCTCCAGCCCGACGGCGCCTGGCTGCCCGCGTCCGAGGCGCCGCCGATCGGGTTCCTCTACCGCCCCCTGGTCGTCCAGGTCTCGCGGTGGGATCGCCTCAAGGGGTTCCTGCCGCTGCTCGAGGGCTTCGCTACCGCCAAGTCCGCAGCGGCCGGCGGCGAGCTCGAGGCCGCTCGCCTGGTTCTCTGCGGCCCCGATCCCTATTCGGTGGCGGACGATCCCGAGGGAGTCGAGACCCTCGAGCAGGTCGCCGCTCGCTTCGGCGAGCTCGACCCGGCTCTACAGGCGGACGTGGCGATCCTCAAGCTGCCTCGGAACGCCCTCCTGGTCAACGCGATCCAGCGCGCCTCGACGGTGGTGGCGCAGAACTCGCTCCAGGAGGGGTTCGGTCTGACAGTGGCCGAGGCGATGTGGAAGGGCGTGCCGGTCGTCGCTAGCGCCGCCTGCGGCATCCGCCAACAGATCGACGACGGCGTAGAAGGCCGCCTGGTCCCGAACGCCGAAGATCCGGCCGGCATCGCGGCCGTCCTCGCCGAGGTGCTGAACGACCCCGAGGGCCG
>JAHEKO010000584.1 GCA_024638355.1 Acidobacteriota bacterium | reverse complement strand
TGCGTCTCTATTCGGGATCCGGCGCCCACAGCCGGGCGCTCAGCCAGTACCAGCAGGCCCGCCGGCTGCTCCAGAGCGAGCTCGGGGTCGAGCCGATGGCCGAGACCACCGAGCTCTACGAGCAGCTCGTGGAGCTGCGCGAGACGGGCGCCGGCGAGGCGCTCGACCTCCAGCCGGTCGGACCGGTCCTGCCGCTCGAGGGCCGCGCCGCGCAGCTGCGGCAGCTACGCGTGCACTGGCAGGAGGCGCGCGATGCGCACGGCGGGCTGACCCTGCTGGTCGGCGACGACGGCATCGGCAAGACGCGTCTGGCGCGTTCCTTCCTGGCCCAGGTCGCCGCCGAAGGCGATGCGCTCGTGCGTGCGACCGGCCTCGCGCCCCTCGACGGCCCCGCCCGCCACCCCGTCCAGCGGCTGCTCGACGGACCGGCGGAGCCCGGCAAGGCGACGGCGCTCTTCATCGATGACCTGCAGTGGGCCACCGAGCAGGACACCACGGCATTGCTGCGACTGGTGCAGCGGATCCACTGTCAGCCGGTCTGGGTGCTGGCGTGCTGCCGCACCGGAGCGGACCTGTCGGCCTTCCACCGCACGGAGGGCACGGTGCGGCACCTGACGCTCGATCGCCTCCATCCGCGGGCGATTCACGCGATCTGCAACGGACTGCTCGGCCTGGCCGAGGCCCAGCGGCTGTCCCGCTTCGTCGCCACCTGGAGCGGCGGCAACCCGCTCGCGATCGCCGAGATGATCCACTACCTCTGGGACGCGGGCCGGCTGGTGTGCGAGCCCAGCGGCGGCTGGTCGCTCGACGCGCAGCTCCCCAACCGCCCACCCGACTTCGAGGCCCTGATCGCGCGGCGGCTGCGCCATCTGCCGACCTCGGCGCGCCGGCTGCTCGTTCTCGCGGCGCTCATCGGCGCGCGCTTCGACCGCTCGAGCCTGGTCGAGGCCGGCGACGAGCATCCGGCGGTGGTCGACGCCTGCCTCGAGGTGCTGCTCGACCGCTGGCTGATCCGCTGGGCCGACTCCGGGTGGACCCGGCACCGCCCGGGCTCCGACATCGACCGCTGGAACCGCGGGCATCGTGACGGCACCTTCGAGTTCGCGCACGAGCAGGTCCGCTGGGCGGTGATCGCGACCCTCGAGCCCGCCCGGGCGCGAGAGCTGCGGGCGCGGGTCCGTGGACTCGAAGTCGACGAAGCGTCGCCGCCGCTACCCGGTACCGGCGTCAGTCCTTCTTGAGACCCAGCGTCGCGCGGATGACGTGACGCGCGATCTCGGGATTCTCGCGCAGGCGTCGGATCGAGTAGGCGTACCAATCGCGGCCGTAGGGCACGTAGACGCGAAGCCGGTGCCCGGCGTCGAGCAGAATGCCGCGCAGCTCCTCGTCCACGCCGAGCAGCATCTGGAACTCGTAGCGGTCGGGCGGCACCTGGTAGCGGTCGATGAGCTCGGCGGCGGCGCAAACCAGGTACTCGTCGTGGGTGGCGATGCCGACGTAGATCTCCTGGCGGAAGATCTTGTCGAGCGCGCGGACGAAATTGAGCCGTACGGTGTCGTAGCCTTTCCACGCGGTCGTGCGCGGCTCGATGTAGATGCCCTTGCAGAGCCTGACGTTTGCTCCCTCGCGGGGCATGTCACCGATGTCGGCCAGGGTGCGGCGCATGTAGGCCTGGAAGACGACGCCGAGATTGCCGTACTTCGGCTGCAGCTCGTGATAGATGCGCAGCGTGGCGTCGGTGGTCGTTCGATCCTCCATGTCGATGCGGAGGAAGTTGTCGTAGCGGGCGGCGGTCCGAGCGAGTCGCTCGACGTTGTCCCGGCAAAAGCCCTCGTCGATCTTGAGGCCGAGCATGGTCAGCTTGATCGACACGTTGGCGTTCAGGCCCTGCTCGGCGATCGCGTCGTAGAGCGCCTCGTACTCCTCGACGGCCGCGGTCGCCTTATCGCGCTCCGAGACCTCTTCGCCGAGAACGTCGAGCGTCGCCATGGCGCCCTTCGCGTTCAGCGCACGGACCTCGTCGATCGCCGAGCCGCGGGTCTCTCCCGCGACGTAACGGCTCGCCACCCGGCCGACGACGAACTTCGGCACCAGCGGTAGGGTGAGTACGACGAGTCGGCTGAACAGGCTCACGCGCGAGGGAGATTCTAGCTCGACCTGGCCCGATCTCTTCCCCGGCTCTCGACTACGCCGTCGGCTGCGCCGGGGCTTCGGCCGGCAGCGGTTCGTCGACTACCCACCGAACCGATTTCGAGCAGGGGCAGGTGCCGCCGACGCGGCGCAGGTCGGGCATGGCCATCACCGCCGCCTTGAGCTCGATCTCGTTGGCGTGCACCTTGCGCAGCAGCTCGAGGTAGTGCTGGAAGTCGCGACCCGCCCGATAGGCGTCGGGGAGCTTCTGGGTCAGGTGTCTCACGTAGTCGTCGACGTCGTCGAAGGTCTCGCCTTCCCAACCGGTCAGCTCGAAGGCGGGCACGCCGCGCCGCCGGAAGAAGTGGGGGTGCGGCATGTGCAGCAGGTCGTCCCAGGTGA
>JAHEKO010000583.1 GCA_024638355.1 Acidobacteriota bacterium | reverse complement strand
TCTTCCGGCTCTACGACACGTACGGCCTACCGCTCGAGCTGATCGCCGAGATCGCCGAGGAGGAGCGCGTCGAGGTGGACGTCGAGGGCTTCGAGGGCGCTCTCGAGGAACAGCGATCGCGGTCGCGGGCTGCCGTCGACGAGGCCGGCGGCCGGCTGGACGCGGCGCGCGAGGCGTTGCGCGAGGGGGGGCGGCTCGAGGCGAGCGCCTTCAGCGGCTACGGCGACCTGGAGGTCGATGGCGCCGTAGTGCACGCGCTTGCCGAGCTCGATGGCGAGGGAGCGCGGGCCGCAGCCGAGCTCGGCGCCGGTCAGGCGGGTGTGGTGGTGCTCGATCGCACGCCCTTCTACGCCGAGGCGGGAGGCCAGGTCGGCGATCGCGGCGCCTTGCGCTGGGAGGGGGGACGAGCCCGGGTGAACGACACGCAGAAGGACCGGGTCGGTACCCATTTTCATTTCGTCGAGGTGGAGAAGGGCACGCTGCGCGCCGGCGACCGGATCAACGCCTCGGTGACGGCGGCCCGGCGCCGTGCCACCCAGCGCAACCACACGGCGACCCACCTGCTCCACGCCGCATTGCGCCACGAGCTCGGCGAGGGGGTCCGCCAGGCGGGCTCGCTGGTGGCGCCCGACCGCCTGCGATTCGATTTCACCTATGGCCGACCGATCGAGCCCGAGCGGCTCGAGCGGATCGAGGCACTGGTCAATTCGTGGATCCTGCTGGCCCGGCCCACGGTGATCACCGGGGACCGTCCCTATGAGGAGGCCGTGGAGGCCGGGGCGATGGCGCTCTTCGGAGAAAAGTACGGCGACCGGGTGCGGACCGTGGAGGTCGCCGGCCTCGAGCTCCCCGACGGCTCCACGGCGTCGATCGACAGCCTCGAGCTTTGCGGCGGGTGTCACGTTCTTAACAGCGGCGAGATAGGTCCTTTCGTCATCATTTCCGAGCGCGGAGTCGCGTCCGGCGTCCGCCGCATCGAAGCTCTCACCGGGGAACGGGCTCGAGCCCACCTGGAAGAGCGGCGAAAGTGGCTCGAGGACACGGCTGCCGGGCTCGGAGTCGCCGCGGAAGCGGTGGTCACCGAGGTCGAGAAGCTGCGGACGCGGAATCGCGTGTTGGAAAGCGAGCTGGCCCAGTTGCGCATGCAGCTGGTGTCGGGAGCGGCCCCGGACGATGGCGAGACGGAAGTCTCCGGCGTTCGGTTGGTCGTTCGGGAGGTGCCGGCGGCACCGGTGAAGGAGATTCGCCGGATGGCCGACGTTCTTCGCGATCGCCTCGGTTCGGGAGTCGTGGTACTGGCGAGCCGGGACGGCGAGAAGGTCAGCCTGGTCGCCACCGTCAGCAAGGACCTGACCGACCGGCTGGATGCCGGCGCCCTTGCTCGGCGGGTAGCGGCGATCGTCGACGGCAAGGGTGGGGGGCGGCCCGATTTCGCCCAGGCCGGGGGTCGTCGACCCGACAGGCTGCCGGCCGCGTTGACCGCGGTTCCCGAGATGGTCCGAGAGGAGCTGGGGGCCGCATGAGAAACCAGGCTCATGTCTCCGTGGAGAACCGTCGCGCTGCTGCTCGCCGCCGTCCTGCCGGCCGGCGCGGTGGCGGGGGTTCGCCTCGAGGTGCTGCCCGATGGTCGCAAGGTGATCGTCGGCGACGGCGCCAAGCAGCGGTCGTCCCCGGGCGTCCGGCGCCCGCCGCGGCCGCGAGCGGCTCCCTGGGAGATGGAGGTCTGGATCCGTGAAGCGGCCGACCGCCTGGCGCTCGATCCCGACCTGATCCGAGCCGTCATCCAGGTCGAGTCCGATTTCGATCCGCGGGCGACGTCGCACAAGGGCGCGATGGGCCTGATGCAGCTGATGCCGGAGACCGCGGCCAGCCTGGCGGTGCGCGACCCCTACGATCCCCGGCAGAACATTCGCGGCGGTTCGGACTATCTGAGCCGGATGCTACGGCGGTTCGGGCGCACCGATCTCGCCCTGGCGGCGTACAACGCCGGGCCGGAAGCGGTGGCGCGCCACGGCGGGGTGCCGCCCTACGCCGAGACCCGCGACTACGTGGAGAAAGTGCTGCGGCTCCATCGTCACGATCCGGACTTCCGGCTGCGCCGGTATCCGCCTCCGACCCCGCGGCCCGAGGTATACCTCTACCGGGACCCGAATGGTAGCCTCGTCATGACCACCGACCCGCCGGGCTAGGCAGCCTAGAGGAGGCTCGGTGTGTCGCGCCGTCGATGCTGAACACACCGAATCGTCTCTCGATCCTGCGCATTCTGCTGGTCCCGATCCTGGTCGCGGTGTTGCTGACCAAGGGGCAGAACTGGGAATACATCGGCCTCGCCGTCTTCCTGCTCGCCTCTCTGACCGACGTTCTCGACGGCTACATCGCCCGCAGCCGCAAGCAGGAGACGCGGCTGGGCAAGCTGCTCGATCCGGCCGCCGACAAGCTCCTGACCTCGGCGGCGTTTATCTCCCTGGTCGAATTGGGGCTGGCGCCGGCCTGGATGGTGGTGGTCATCATCGCGCGTGAGTTCGCGGTGTCGACTCTGCGCAGCG
>JAHEKO010000102.1 GCA_024638355.1 Acidobacteriota bacterium | reverse complement strand
TGCCGAACGGTACGGTCTTCGTCCAGGCGGTGGCGAACTACACGCGGGGATTCCAGTTCATCTGGAACGAGATACCCGTCCTGATCACCTTCGAGAGCGACTGGGAGAAGGGCAAGCGAGTCCTCGGCGAGATCGCCGAGCGGCACGCCGCGGGCAACACCGAGACCGCGCGCCAGCAGATCCGGCAGACGGCGCGGGAGTTCATGATCTTCTACTCCAAGCTCACGCCGACGGTCTACACCAGCGTCGAGGCGAGCGGAGTGCTGCTCACGATTCGCTACCTGTGCCACGCGCGTCAACGGCGCGGCAGCGCGCAGGCCATCTGGGAGGAGATCCTGCGCGAGTTCGGGCGCTGCGACGATCTCGAGTTCGCCTATCCGACCCAGCGCTTCTACGACGGCTTGCGGGAAGGCACAAGATCCGCGGGCGCCCTGGAAGCCGGCGCCAAGCCCGACGCGAAGGGCTAGGGGCAGTTCCGGCACGCGCTGGGCGGAGGGCGGCATTACGGCCTGATCCTCGACCCTCGACTACCGGTCCACGCGAGGGTCGGTGGAACCATGGCGTCGCTTCTCCGGCCGCGCATTTCGCGGCGTTGTCTTCACGACTGGACGGGGCTCGGGCAGTGGCGCCGGGCCGGCTTTGCTAGAGTTTCGATCAAATGCAGTACAGACGTACCGGGCTCGCCTCGAGAGTCGCTGCATCGGCCTTGGTCGTCGCCTGCGCGCTGGCCGGGCAACCGGGCACGGCGGCGAAAGATCCGGGCCCGCCCCGCGGCGCGCGGACTGCCGCGGATCGGAGCGCCGCCGGTGGGGCGTGGCCCGGATTCCGCGGCGCCCACCGCGACGGCGTGTCGCCCGAGACCGGCCTCCTCGACGTCTGGCCCGAGGGCGGCCCGCGAGTCGCCTGGCGGATCGCCGCCGGAGTGGGCTTCTCCGGCGTGGCGGTCGATGGCGGCCGAGCCTTCACCCTGTGGCAGAAGGAGGGCGAGCAGCGCCTGGTGGCGCTCGACGCCGCCGACGGCGCGGTGCTCTGGGAGCGTACGCTGGGCGCCGCGTTCGCGAACGAATACGGTGACGGGCCGCGAGCGACACCGGTCATCGACGAGGGGCGGGTCTTCGCGATCGACGCGCACGGTCGTCTCGCCGCCGTTGAGGCCGCCGATGGCCGGGAGATCTGGTCTCACGATCTGGCGGCGGAGCTCGGCGCACGGATTCCCCCGATCGGCTACGCCTCGACGCCGCTGGTCGAAGGCGACAGTCTCCTAGTGGAGGTCGGCGCCGAGGACGGCGCCTTCGTCGCTTTCGACAAGGCCACCGGTGAGGTGATCTGGTCGTCGCAGTCGGACGAGCCCGCGTACGTCTCGCCGGTCGCGGTCACGCTCCGCGACCGGCGGCAGGTCGTGTTCTTCAGTGGCAGCGGCCTCTACGCGCTGGCTCCGGGCGACGGCCGTCTGCTCTGGCACGAGCCCTGGCCGGCGCCCTGTCCGGCGACCGGCATCCCGCTCAACGCGGCGAGTCCGGTTTTGGTGCCGCCGGACCGCCTCTTCGTCTCCGTGGCGTGGGGCGATCGGAAGGGGGGCGCCGTGCTGCGGATCGTCGAGCGCCAGGAGGAGCTCGCGGTGGAGACGCTGTGGCAGGCCCCGGTGATCAACAGCGAGATCAACACCGCCGTGCTGGTGGGCGGCCATCTCTACGGCTTCAAGGGCAACATTCTCCTGTCGGTCGATGCCGAGACCGGTGAGATCGGCTGGAGCGCCCGAGGCTATGGGAGGGGATCGCTGATCGCGGCCGACGGCAAGCTGATCGTGCTCGGCGAGGACGGCAGGCTGGCCCTGCTCGAAGCGAATCCCGGGGAGCATCGTGAGCTGGCGACGGCTCGCCTCCTGAGCGGACGGTCGTGGACCGCGCCGGCGCTGGCCGGCGGCCGGCTGTTCGTCCGCAACGGCGAAGAGATCGTGAGCGTCGAGATGTCCGCTCGTCTCGAGCCCGCCGACTAGCCGTCGCGATCCCGGCGAGCCGCCGGGGCGCTTTCGTCGGGCCGCTGCCGGCGGTGGATAGAATGACGGACTACCATGAGCGCCGAGAGCGGAGAGTCCGTTTCCTTCGCGACGTGGATCTCGCGACCGCAGTCGATCATCGCGCTGGCCGCCGTCGTCCTCAGCGTCTGCGGACTGTTCATCGCGATCTACGAGGCGGCGCTCATCCGCCGCGAGCAGCGAGCTTCGGTCTGGCCGTACCTCGAGGTCGGCGCCTCCGTGGAGGCCTCGAGGTTCGAGATCCGGGTACGAAACACCGGAGTCGGACCGGCTCGAGTCCACGCCGCGGCGGTCAGCGTGGAGGGCGAAACGGTGTCGGATTGGGCCGACCTCTTGCGCCGGGCCGGCTCCGACGCGGAGGAGCCCGGGTTCTACTACTCGCTGATTCGGGGTCGCGTGCTGCCGCGCGACTCGGAGTCGGAGGTGATCTTCCGGGTGACCGACGCGTCCGGTGAAGCAGCCTCCGCGCTGATCGAATCGCTCAGCCGCGAGATGATGGCGGGCCGCCTCGACGTTACCGTCTGTTACTGCTCGGTCTACGAAGAGTGTTGGACGTCGCGGCTCCAGGACCTCTTCCAGCGATCCCGGGCCGTGGAGATCCCGGTAGGCGACGCCTCGGTAGCGAGCTGCGACCGGGCGCCGCGCAGCGCGATCTAGGTCCGCCGCGCCGATCGGGCGGAGCGGAGGCGTACGCGCTATGGGTCAGGCTGCCGGCCAGGATGCAGTCGCGGGCACCCTTGCCTCGTGCCCCTTTGCAACGCCCGAGACGCCGGCCGAGCTGGAGGCGCTGCGTGCCGGGGGCGCCGGCCTGCGCGTCGCCTATTTGAGCCACTCGTGGAATCGGAAGGGCGAGCGGCGGATCCAGGAGACGCTGTCGCGCATTGCCCGGGGACGCTCAGTGGGCGTGGCGACCCTCTTCTTCGTCGACTAGCCTGGCCGTCTCACCGGTCGTTCGGCGCTTTCCGCGTCGGCGCCATCGACGGCCGGCGGCGCGTAGCGCTCGCCGATGGCGTAGCGGCCCGGGGCGCCGGCGAAGGGTAGCGCCAGGAGGCCGAGGAGGCTTCGGGGCTGCGGCTGGCTCAGGTGCTCGACGCCCAGCCGCATCGCCTGGTGGCCGGCCCGCGGCTGCGCGCGGTAGGTGCCGAAGAGCCGGTCCCACCAGGGCAGGTTGAAGCCGAAGTTGCTGTTGCTCTCGTCGATCTCGACCGAGTGATGCACCCGGTGCATGTCGGGGGTGACCAGGATCCATCGCAGCCGGCGGTCGAGGGCGGCCGGCAGCCGGACGTTGCCGTGGTTGAACATCGAAGTCGCGTTGAGCAGGACGGCGAACAGGAAGACGGCGACCGGCGGTGGGCCGAGCGCCGCGATGACCGCGAACTTGATGACGATCGAGAGGACGATCTCGACCGGGTGGAAGCGGATGCCGGTGGTGACGTCGAAGTCCTCGTCCGAATGGTGCACCATGTGCAGGCGCCACAGGGCGGGCACCGCGTGGAACATCACGTGCTGGAGATAGATCGCCAGGTCCAGCAGGACCACCGAGACGACGACGGCGAGGGCGAAGGGTATCTGGACCTGGTGCAGCAGACCCCACCCCTCGCTCTCGGCGAGGAGGGCGAGACCCACCGCGGCGGCGGGAAAGATGAGCCGCACGGCAAGCGAGTCGACCAGCGAGATGCCCAGGTTGGCGAGCCAGCGCCGCGGTCGCGACTGGCCGAGCTGGCGGCGCTCGGCGACCAGCTCCCACAGGGCCATGAGCGCGAAGACCGCGCTGAAGGAGATCAGCCGCAGGGCGGGCTCGTGGGACAGAATCCAGTCCGTCACGCCATGACTATGGGAGCCGTTGTCGAAGTTGTCAACTCGCCGGCGCTTACCTTCGGCTATGCTGAGGGGGGACTCGAAAGATGGCGCTCTCGGTAGGCATCGCCGGCTTGCCCAACGTCGGCAAATCGACGCTTCTCAACGCTCTCTCCGACGCGCACGCGGAGGCTTCCAACTATCCCTTCTGCACGATCGAGCGCAATGTGGGGGTGGCGGTCGTGCCGGACGCCGACCTCGCCCGACTCGAGCGCATCCTGTCGCCGCGGGAGACCGTCCCGACCACGATCCGCTTCGTCGACATCGCGGGGCTGGTCGAGGGCGCGAGCGAGGGCGAAGGCCTCGGCAACACGTTCCTCGGCCACCTGCGCGAGGTCGACGCGATTCTGCACGTGGTCCGCTGCTTCGAAGACGACAACGTCGCGCATTCGACCGGTGCGCCCGATCCGGTGCGCGACGTGGCGATCGTCGAGACCGAGCTGCTGCTGGCCGACCTCGAGACCGCCGAACGCGCCCTGGCGAAGCGCCGCAAGGCCGCGCTGACCGCCGGCAAGCCCGGCCGCGGCGAGCTGGAGGCGCTCGAGCGGGTGCGCGACGAGCTCGACCGGGGGGTTCCGGTGCGCGAGCTCGGCCTGAGCGACGGCGAGCGGCAGGCGCTGGGCGACGTTCGCTTCCTGAGCGACAAGCCCCGCCTCTACCTCGCCAATACGGGCGAGGACGACCCCGCGGGGCGCGGCCCGCTGGTCGCCGCGCTCGCTCGGGCCAAAGGCGCCGATAGCGTGCTGCCGGTGTCGGTGGAGATCGAGGAGGAGATCTCGCAGCTCCCGGTGGAGGACCAGGCCGACTTCCTCGACAGCTTGGGCCTCGAGGAGACCGCGCTCAACCTCGTGGTGCACGCCTGCTACCGGCTGCTCGACCTCCTGACCTTCTACACGATCGCGAACGACAAGCTGAGCGCCTGGCAGCTTCGGCGCGGTGGCACGGCGGCGGAGGCCGCGGGCAAGATCCACAGCGACATGGAGCGGGGATTCATCCGTGCCGAGGTGATGGCGCTCGAGGATCTGATCCTTCTGGGAAGCCCGCAGGCGCTCCACGACAAGGGCCTGGTCCGTACCGTCGGCCGCGACCATCCGGTCGAGGACGGCGACGTTCTCTACATCCGCTTCAAGGCCTGATCGGCTAGCCGTCGTCCGCGGCAGCCTCGAACTTGCCGGCACGCACGACCTCGACGTCCTGGAGCCAAAGGACGAGCGCGTAGTCCTTGCCGAAGCGGTCGAGAAGGCCGTGGGCGAGCTTGGCCGCCGTCTCCGGGGTACAGATCGTCTCGATCCTCACGCTGCGGCTCTCGTCCCAGTCGCCCTGGCGAAGCCCGTGCTCGCCGAAGCCGCGAGCCTCGACCGTAGTGAAGCCGCTGACCCGGGCGCGCTGGAGGGCTTCCACGACGGCGCGCTCGAGCACCGATTCGACGACGATCGTGAGCATCTTGCGGGGAGTCGTGGACATGCGATCAGCCTCCGAGCTGGTGAACGAGTCGGCTCGCCCAATCGTAGAGCGGAATGCCGAGGATCACGTTGAACGGAAAGGTGATTCCGAGCGAGGCCGTCAGGTAGAGCGCGGGGTTCGCTTCGGGCACCGCGATCCGCATCGCCGCCGGGGCAGCGATGTACGAGGCGCTGGCCGCGAGCGTCGCCAGCACGGTCGTACCTCCCGGCGACAGACCGACGAGCAGCGCGACGCCAATACCCATACCCGCCGAGATCAGCGGCATCGCCAGGCCGAATGCGAGCAGGAAGAAGCCGACGGAGCGCACCTCGGCGAGCCTCTGAGAGGCGACGAGCCCCATCTCGAGGAGGAACAGGGCCAAAGCGCCCTTGAAGAGATCGAAGAAGAGGGGAGTGATCGTCTCCATCCCGGCGGGAGTCGCGACGGCTCCGATGACGAGACCTCCGAGCAGCAGGAAGACGCTCTTGCCGAGGAAGAGCTCGCGCGCGATCTTCCGCCAGCCGACGTCGGGCCCCGAGCCGCCGCCCTTCGCGAGCAGGATGCCGACGCCGATGGCCGGGATCTCCAGAATCACCAGCATCACCGCCGAGTAGCTCTCGACCACCGCCCCCGACTGCCGGAGATACTCGAGGACGATGGCGAAGGTGACGGCGCTGACCGAGCCGTAGTGCGCGGCGATCGCCGCCGAATCCGGGCGGGACAGCCGGCCGAGGCGGCGCAAGATGAGAAAGGCGACGACGGGAATGGACAGTCCGAGAACGAGCGTTCCCGCCAGCGGCAAGGCGATCTGGAGGAGCGACGAGCGCGACAGCTCGACGCCGCCCTTGAGGCCGATGGCGAGCAGGAGGTAGACGCTGAGGGTCTCGTAGAGAGCTCGCGGCAGGCGGAGCTCGGAGCGCGAGAGGCCGGCCACCAGGCCCGCCACGAAGCAGAGTACCGCCGGGTCGAGGAGGTTACCCACCGGGCTCTCCAGCCGTTCGCTCCGCCGGGCGATCTCGCGGGTCGCGGTGCGCTTCGGTGGTGGGCATCTGGCGGGTCCCTCCAATGGGCGATCGCCGACTCGACTCGGTCGCCCTCGGCGCCCTACCGTAGCGCACCGGAGCACCGCTGGTGGTGCGAGACGCCGTCTCCCGCCGCCGGCGCGACCGGCGGAGACACCGCTTCGAGAGCGTGCCGCCGACCGCGGCCGTCGTATAGTTCAGCGATTCCATCGAAGGGATTCGAGCCCCGGTTCCGGCCGCGCCTGCGATCATCGGGCGCGGGTTCACCGTGGCGTGAACGGGGCGGCGAGCTGGACTACAGATCGAAAGGAGAGGCGCATGGGTAGACCTGTCGTGCACTGGGAGCTCTGGTCGGAGAACCCCGAAAAGGTCTCGGAGTTCTACGAGGCGGTCTTCGACTGGAAGATCAACCATATCCCCGAGATGAACTACCGGGCCGTCGACACCGGGGGCGAAGGCGGCATCAACGGTGGGATCATGACGCCGCAAAAGGGGCCGTGGCCGGGCAACCTGGCCTTCTACATCGACGTCGACGACCTCGACGCCCATTCCGAGAAGATTCGCGCCGCCGGAGGCAAGATCGTGGTCGACAAGATGGAGGTGCCCGGCGTGGGTCAGCTGTCGCTGTTCGAGGACCCGGACGGACGCGTGCTCGGCATGTGGAAGCGCGAGTAGCACGGCGCGTCCCGAGGCTCGCAGGCGACGGGTGGGTGCCGGCTACCCGCCGGCCTCCGCCGGCTCCAGGGTCGCGGCTTCGGCTTCCACGCCCAGGCGGCGCTTGATGTCGACCAGCGCGAGGTAGAGGCAGGGGATGATCACCAGCGCGATCATCGTGGCGAAGAGGATGCCGAAGCCGAGCGAGATCGCCATGGGAATCAGGAAGCGCGCCTGGATCGAGGTCTCGAAGATCATCGGCGCCAGTCCCAGGAAGGTGGTCAGCGAGGTCAGCACGATGGGCCGGAAGCGCCGCAGCGAGGCACCGTAGATCGCCTCGAAGTGGGGGTCTCCGGACCAGCGGTTGTGGTTGGCGGTGTGGACCAGGATCAGCGAGTCGTTCACCACCACGCCGGCCAGGGCGATGATTCCGAACATCGACATGATCGACAGCTCGTAGCCCATCAAGAGGTGGCCGACGAAGGCGCCGATCATGCCGAATGGAATGCTGGTCATGATGATCAAGGGCTGGGAGTAGGACTTGAACGGAATCGCCAGCAGGCCGTAGATCGCGAACAGGCTGAAGATGAAGCCGAAGCCGAGAGCGCTCATCGCCTCCTGCATGTCCTGCTGCTCGCCGTCGAGCTCCATCCGCAGGCCGGGGTAGGCGGCGGCCAATCGCGGGAAGTCGGCCTCGCGCACGCTTGCGACCACCTTGGAGGCGTTGGCCACCCCGGCTTCGACGTCGGCGGTGATCGACAGCACGCGGCGACCGTCGGCGCGCTCGATCTCGGTGAAGGAGCTGCCGCGGACGACGTCGGCGGCCTCGCGGATCGGGACCTCGGCGCCGTCGGACGTGCGCACCATGAGCTCCTCGATGTTGAACGGGCTGCGGCGCTCGGCCGCAGGCAGCCGCACCATCACCTTGACCTCGTCGCGGCCGCGCTGGACGCGCAGAGCCTCGGCGCCGTAGAAGGCGGCGCGCACCTGGCGAGCGAGATCGGCGGCGGTCAGGCCAAGGCCGCGCGCCGAGTCCTTGATCTTGAAGTCGAGCTGGAGCTTTCCGGCCGAAAAACCGTCGTCGATGTCGCGCACGCCGGCGTAGCCCTCGAGAGCTTGGCCCAGCTCACCCGCCGCGCGCTCCAGCGTCTCGGTGTGGGGATGTGAGATGCGCAGGTTGATCGGCGAGCTGCTCGAGGGACCGGTGGTGTAGAGAAAGACCAGCGACTCGACGCCGGGGACGTCGCGCACTCTCCTGTGCCACTGGTTGGCGAAGCTCTCGGCGGTGACCTGGCGCTCGTCGACCGGGACCAGCTGAACCGAGACGTTGGTGAGATGGGCGCCGGCCCCGGCCTCGCCGATAACCACCATGCCGGTATCCGGCGGCGGCTCGCCGAGCTGCGTGTAGATGCCGCTGAGGATCGCCTCGCCGCCGTTTTCGTCGAGCACTTCGCGCGCCGCGGCGAGCAGCTGCTCCTGGACGCGGTGGGTCTCCTCGACCGGGGTGCCGTAGGGCATGTTGACGGCGGCGGTCACGCGGTCGGCTTCGACCTTGGGGATGAAGGAGAAGTCGATTCGCCCGCTGGCGACCATGCCCAGGCAGATGAGTAGGGTGCCGAAGGCTACGGCCAGGGTGGCGTAGCGCCAGTGGAGCGCCAGCTCGAGCAGGCGGCGGAAGGGATGGTCTCGCACCCACAGGATGAGGTTGCCGAACCACTCCCGGCGCTTGTTGAGAGCCTCGATCCAGCCCCACTCTTCGCCGCGGCCGCGGCCGGAGAGGTGGGCGGGCAGCACGAACAGCGCCTCGACCAGCGAGACCAGGAAGACCATGATGACCGCGATCGGGATGACCTTGAAGATCTTGCCGGTGACCCCCGGAACGAACAGCAGCGGCACGAAAGCGGCGATGTTGGTCAGGATCGAGAAGGTCACCGGCACCGCCATCTGCTGCGCGCCGGCGACGGCCGCGCGCTGGAACGAGAGGCCCTGGGTGCGCTTGTGGAAGATGTTCTCGCCGACGATGACGGCGTCGTCGACCACGATGCCGATGGTGATGATGATCGCGAACAGCGACACCATGTTGATCGACATGTCGGTGGCGGGGAAGAACAGCAGGCCCCCGCAGATCGACGTGGGAATGCCGAGGGTCACCCAGAAGGCGAGGCGGATGTCCAGGGAGAGCCCGAGCAGGAGGAGAACGAGGAACAGGCCGAGCAGGGCGTTCTTGACCAGCAGGTGGATACGGTCGTCGAGGACCTCGGACCAGTCTTCCCAGATCGACGCTCGGACCGTCGGCGGCAGTCTGCGGTTGAGCTCCTCGACGGCCTCGCGGACCGCCGCCGCCACCTCCGACGGCGTCTCGTCGCCGACCCGGAAGATGTCGAGGCGCACCGCGGGCTCGCCGTTGTAGCGGGCGGCGATGTCGGACTCCTCGAACCCGTCGCGGATGGTCGCGATCTCCTCGAGCGTGACGGTGGTGCCGTCGTTGCGGGTGATGATCGGCAGCTCCGCGTACTCGCGGCCGGTGTAGCGGCGTTCCTTGGTGCGCACCAGGATCTCGCCGCCGGCCGCCTTGACCCGGCCGCCCGGCAGATCGAGCGCCGATTGTCGGACGATCGCCGCCACCTGATCGAGCGTCAGGCCATAGCGCCGCAGATTCTCCTGCGATATCTCGATGCCGATCTCCGGTCGGCGGATGCCGGAGAGCTCGATCTGGGTGATCTCCTCGCGCTCGAGCAGCTGCTCGCGAACGTCTTCCGCGAGCTTGCGCAGGGCCACCTCGCTCTGTTCGCCGTGCACGATCACGGTGATCACGTGGCGCTGGTTTTCGGCCAGGCTGACGGTCGGCCGCTCGGCGTCTTGCGGGAAGGTCTTGATGCTGTCGACCGCGTTCTTGACGTCGGTCAGCGCCTTGTTGGCGTCGGCGCCGAGCTGAAGCTCGACCCAGATGATTCCTATTCCCTCGCGCGCGACGGAGTTCGTCTCCTGGACGTCGTCGAG
>JAHEKO010000582.1 GCA_024638355.1 Acidobacteriota bacterium | reverse complement strand
GCCTTCGGGAAGATGCCCGACTCGATTGCGGCCGACGAGCAGGAACGTCTGCGGACGGCGGCCGCGGCCACCTATAGCGAGAAGATCGTGCCGGCCTTCCAGAAGCTGCACGACTACCTGGTCGAGACCTACATCCCGGGCGCGCGCGAGACCATCGGTATGTCGGCCCTGCCCGACGGCCAGGAGTGGTACGCGTTCAACGCCAGCCAGTTCACCACCACCGATCTGAGCCCGCAGGAGATCCACGAGATCGGCCTGGCCGAGGTCGCGCGGATTCGCGGCGAGATGGAGGCGATCATCGAGCAGGTCGAGTTCGAGGGCACGTTCGAGGAGTTCTTCGACTACCTGCGCACCGATCCGCAGTTCTACTTCGAGGAGGCGGACGAGCTGCTGGCCACCTACCGCGATATCGCCAAGCGCGCCGACCACGAGCTGGTCAAGCTCTTCGGCCACCTGCCGCGCCTGCCGTACGGAGTCGTTCGGGTGCCGGAGTACGCCGAGAAGTCGCAGACCACCGCCTACTACGAGCCGGGCTCGCTGGAGGCCGGTCGATCGGGCAAGTTCTTCGCCAATACCTACGACCTCAACAGCCGGCCCAAGTGGGAGATGGAGGCGCTCACGCTGCACGAGGCGGTGCCCGGACATCACCTGCAGATCGCCATCCAGCAGGAGCTCGACGATCTGCCCTGGTTCCGCCGCTTCGGCGGCTACGGCGCCTTCACCGAAGGCTGGGGTCTCTACTCGGAGAGCCTGGGCGAGGAGATGGGGTTCTACCAGGATCCCTACGCCAAGTTCGGCCAGCTCACCTACGAGATGTGGCGGGCGATCCGTCTCGTGGTCGACACCGGCATGCACTCGCTCGGCTGGAGCCGGCAGCAGGCCATCGACTACTTCAAGGAGAACGCCGGCAAGGCCGAGCACGACATCGTGGTCGAGGTCGACCGCTACATCGTCTGGCCCGGTCAGGCGCTGGGCTACAAGATCGGTGAGCTCAAGATCAAGGAGCTGCGCGCCATGGCCGAGTCCGAGCTCGGCGAGAGCTTCGACGTGCGCGCCTTCCACGACCGGGTGCTGGGCAGCGGCGCCGTTCCGCTGCGGGTGCTGGAGACCAATATCCGCGAGTGGGTGGATGCCGAGCGCAGCGCCTCGGCCGGCGGCGACGCGGCGACAACGCCGGGCAGCTAGCCCAGGCTAGCCAATTCGCCCCAGGCTGTCCGACAATGCAGGGGAGGGCCTCGCGCCCTCCCTTTTCGTTTCCCCTGAGCGCCTGGTGACCCACCGCATCGCCTACATCGTCTCGCCGCACGGGTTCGGCCACGCGTCGCGCTCGGCGGCGGTGCTCAATGCCCTGTTTGGGCTGCGGCCCGAGGTCGTGCCGCAGATCTTCACGACCGTGCCGCTCTGGTTCTGGCAAGATTCGCTCGACGGTCCGTTCGACCTGCACGAGACGCCGACCGATGTGGGCATGGTGCAAGAGAGCCCGATCGAAGAGGACCCCGCGGCGACCCTGCGGGCGCTCGAGTCGTTCCGACCGTTCGAGAACGCGGCGCGTCCTCTGGCCAACGCTCTGGCGCGGCTCGAATGTCGGATGGCGATCTGTGACATCTCGCCGCTCGGCCTGGCCGCTGCCAACCTGGCGGGCATCCCCTCGGTCCTGGTGGAGAGCTTCACCTGGGACTGGATCTACGCGGCCTACTTCGAAGCCGAGCCGGGCCTGCGCGCCGTCGCCACCGAGATGGCCGAGCTGTTCGACGGCGCCGGCCTGAGGATTCAGACCGAGCCCGTCAGCCGGCCGGTCGCCGGCGCCCGAACCGTCCACCCGGTCTCGCGCCGCGGGCGGGCCGGGGCCCCGGAGGTCCGGGAAGCGCTCGGCCTCGACGACAGCCCGATCGTCCTCGTCACCATGGGCGGCTTCTCCTGGGCGCTCGGCTCGCTCGACGGTCTACAGAGCCGCCCGGAGCTGTCGTTCGTCGCCTTCACCGGCACGCACGAGCTGGAGCGCCACGGCAACGTCCTGCTCCTGCCCGATCGCTCGCCGGTCTTTCTTCCCGACCTGATCGCCGCCGCCGACGTCGTCGTCGGCAAGCTCGGCTACAGCACCGTGGCCGAAGCGTGGGCCGCCGGCACCCGCTACGCCTACATGCCGCGGGCCCGCTTCCCCGAGGGTCCGTCCCTCGCCGCCTTCGTGGGCGAGCACCTGCCGAGCGTAGAGCTCGACCGGCGGGCCTTCCTCGCCGGCGACTGGCTCGACTCGGTGGTCGAGGTCCTTCAGCGGCCGCGACCCCAGCGGCAGGTCGAGAACGGCGCCGACACGATCGCCGGGATCCTGGCCGAGCGTCTGGCCTGGAACCGCCCGAACGACGGTCTTGACGTAGTCTGAGCGTATGCCGATAGCGGAGGTCGCCCGGATCCGCCTCCACTACGACCTGGTGGGCGAGGGCGATCCTGTGGCTCTCCTCAACGGCGTCATGATGACGGCGCAGTCGTGGGCCTTCCAGACCTCCGCCCTGAGGAGTCGTTATCGGTGCGTGCTGCACGACTTCCGGGGCC
>JAHEKO010000101.1 GCA_024638355.1 Acidobacteriota bacterium | reverse complement strand
CCGGTCACGGCCTCACCGCCCACGATCTGGTCACGATGGAGCGCCTTTCCGATCCCCAGCCGTCGCCCGACGGTCGCTGGATCGCGTTCGTGCGGCGCACCACCGACATGGAGGCCGATCGTGGCCGTACCGATATCTGGATGATCGGGGCCGACGGTGGCGGCCTGCGCCAGGTCACCGTCGACCCGGCGGGTGACTCGAGTCCGCGGTGGTCGCCCGACGGCGAGCACCTCTACTTCCTGTCCAGCCGATCGGGATCGAGCCAGATCTGGCGCCTCGATCTCGGTGCCGGCGACCCCGAGCAGGTCTCGGAGCTGCCCGTCGACGTCGCCAACCTGGTCGTAGGGCCCGCGGGCGAACGCCTCGCCTTCACCGCGGAGGTCTTTCCGCACTGTCGAGATCTCGCCTGTACCGCCGACCTGCTGGCGACGCGGGAGGCGAGCAAAGTCACCGGGCGCATCTACGATCGCCTGTTCGTCCGCCACTGGGACACGCTCGAGGACGGCCGGCGCTCCCATCTCTTCGTGATGCCGGCGGCCGGCGGCGAGGCGCGCGATCTGACGCCGGGCCTCGACGCGGACGTGCCGTCGATGCCCTTCGGCGGCGCCGAGGAGATCGCCTTCACGCCGGACGGCAGGGGCCTCGTCTACACCGCCCGGGTGGCCGCTGCGAGCGAGCCCTGGTCGACCGATTTCGATCTCTACCACGTACCGGCCGACGGCTCGGCCGAGGCGCGCGATCTGACCGAGCAGAACGAGGCGTGGGACACGGCGCCGGTCTTCTCGCCCGACGGCGAGACGCTCGCCTATCTGGCGATGGCGCGGCCCGGCTTCGAGTCGGACCGGCTGCGAATCCGGCTGCGCGCCTGGCCCGACGGCCCGACCCGGGATCTGGCCGAGGGGTGGGACCGGTCGCCCGGCTCGCTTCTTTTCTCTGCCGATGGGGCCACGCTCTACGCCACCGCCGGGGATATCGGCGAGGTCGGCCTCTTCGCCATCGACGTCGCCAGCGGTGCGGTCGACAAGCTGATCGGCGGCGGCCACGTGCGCTCGCCGGGCCTCGCCGGCGACCGGCTGATCTACGGCTTCGACCACCTGAAGTCGCCGGTTGAGATCTACTCGGCCGCGCTCGACGGGGGCGATCGCCGGCGGCTCACCGACGTCAACGGCGAGCGGCTGGCGGCCGTCGGCCTGGGCGACTACGAGCAGTTCTCTTTCTCCGGTTGGAACGGCGAGACCGTCTACGGCTACGTCGTCAAGCCGGTCGACTTCGACCCCGAGAAGCGGTACCCGCTCGCTTTCCTGATCCACGGCGGCCCGCAAGGCTCGTTCGACAACGACTTCCACTACCGCTGGAACCCGCAGGTCTACGCCGGCGCCGGCTACGCCGCGGTGATGATCGACTTCCACGGCTCGACCGGCTACGGCCAGGCCTTCACCGACTCGATCACCGGCGACTGGGGCGGCAAGCCGCTCGAAGATCTCCAGAAGGGCCTGGCCGCCGCCCTCGAGCGCTATCCCTGGATCGACGGCGGCCGCGCCTGCGCTCTGGGGGCGTCGTACGGCGGCTACATGATCAACTGGATCGCCGGTCAATGGCCCGACGCCTTCCGCTGCCTGGTCAACCACGACGGAGTGTTCGAGCATCGGATGATGTACTACGCCACCGAGGAGCTCTGGTTCCCCGAATGGGAGCATGGCGGCCCCTACTGGAAGAGCGAGGAGGGGCACGAGAAGCACAACCCGGCGCGTTTCGTCGACAACTGGAAGACGCCGATGCTGGTCATCCACGGCGCGCTCGACTACCGCGTGCCCGAGACCCAGGGATTGGGTGCCTTCACCGCTCTCCAGCGCCGCGGCGTTCCCTCACGCTTCCTCTACTTTCCGGACGAGAACCATTGGGTGCTGCGCCCAGCCAACAGCATCCTCTGGCACGACACGGTGATCGGCTGGCTGGATGAATGGACGGGAGCGGCCGAATGAGGGCGGCCCGGGTCCTCGCGCCGCTCCTCGCGCTCCTCGCTTCGGCGTGTGCGCAGCCGCCCGCGCCGGACGCCGCGATCGGTCCAGCCGTCGATCTGGTCCACTACGAGCTCGTCGACCTCTCCCATCCCTACGACTCCGACACCGTCTACTGGCCGACCGCCCCCTCCGAGTTCGAGCTCACCGAGCTCGCCTACGGCGAGACCGAAGGGGGCTACTTCTACGCCGCGAATCTGCTCTCGACGCCGGAGCACGGAGGGACCCATCTCGACGCCCCGATCCACTTCGCGGCCGGGCGCTGGACCGCCGATCAGGTACCGCTCGAGCGGCTGGTCGGCCCGGCGGTGGTGATCGACGTCGGCGAGCGCGCCGCCGCGGACGCCGACTACCGCGTGAGCCGCGCCGACGTCGAAACCTGGGAGGAGCGCCATGGCGCCGTGCCCGCAGGCTCGATCGTCCTCCTGCGCACCGGCTGGGGCGGGCGCTGGCCGGATCGGGCGAGCTACCTCGGCGACGACACCCCGGGCGACGCCTCGAACCTCCACTTTCCGTCGTACGGCGAAGCGGCCGCGCGCCATCTGGTCGAGACCCGGAAGGTGGCCGTTCTGGGGGTGGACACCGCCAGCATCGACCACGGCCCGTCGACCGACTTCATCGTTCACCAGATCGCCAACGGCGCCAACGTGCCCGGGCTCGAGAACGTCGCGAATCTCGAGCGGCTGCCGGAGACGGGCGCCTGGGTGCTGGCCCTGCCGATGAAGATCGCCGGCGGCTCCGGCGGTCCGGTGCGGATCGCGGCGCTGGTGCCGAGGTAGGCCGGCCCTGATCAGCGCGATCGTTCCGACCTACGACCGGGCGCACCTCCTGCCGAGGGCGCTGCGGTCGATCGAGGCGCAGACGCTGGCTCCCGACGAGGTGATCGTCGTCGACGACGGCTCGACCGATGGCACCGCCGAGCGGCTCGCCGCCGAGTTCCCGAGCGTTCGCTGTCTGCGGCAGCAGCGCCGCGGGGTGAGCGCGGCCCGCAATCGCGGTGTCGCGGCGGCGCGCGGCGACTGGCTGGCCTTCCTCGACTCCGACGACGAGTGGCTGCCGGCGAAGCTGGAGCGCCAGCTCGCGGCCCTCGAGCGCGCGAAAGACCGCCGCATCTGCCACACCGACGAGGTATGGATCCGCGACGGCCGGCGGGTCAATCCCGGGCGCCGGCACGCCAAGGCGGGCGGTCGCATCTTCCGGCAGTGCCTGGAGCTGTGCGCCATCTCACCGTCGTCGGTCGTCCTGCACCGCTCGCTCTTCGAGGAGGTCGGCGGCTTCGACGAGGAGCTTCCGGCCTGTGAAGACTACGATCTCTGGCTGCGGATCACCGCGCACCACCCGGTGCTGCTGGTCGACGAGCCGCTGGTGGTCAAGCACGGCGGACACGCCGATCAGCTCTCACGCTCGATCTGGGGGCTCGACCGGTTCCGCATCCGCGCGCTCGAGGGCGTGCTCTCCGCGGATACGCTCACCGCGGGGGATCGCGACGCCGCAGCCGAGGTGCTGGTCGAGAAGTGCGTCATCTTCGCCGACGGCGCCGCCAAGCGAGGCCGCCACGCGGAGGCGGAGGCGTACCGCCGCAAGGCAGCCGCCTGGTCCGCCGACGTCGACCTGGCGGGGGCGGTGTGACCCGGATCGTCTGCGCGCTCCCGGCCGAAGCGCGGCCGATCGTGGCCCACCTCGGGCTGGAGCCCGCGGGGCCTCGCCTCTACCGGGGGGACGGCGTCGAGCTGATCGTTTCGGGCGTCGGGCCGGCCAGGGCGCGTGCGGCGGTCGAGCGCGCCGCTCCCGCGGAAGGCCGCGAGCCGCGCGCCTGGATCAACGTGGGTATCGCCGGCCATCGCGACGCCGAGATCGGCAGCCCGCGCCTGGCCTACAAGATCGTCGACGCGGCGAGCGGGCGCGCCTGGTATCCGCCGGCCACCTTCGCGCCGCCCTGCCCGGGCGCGGAGGTTCGCACGGTGCTCGACGTGGAGCGCGCCTTCGCCGGCGACGAGCTCTTCGAGATGGAGGCGGCCGGGTTCTACCCGGCGGCGCTGCGATGCGCGAGCGCCGAGCTCGTTCAGGTGCTGAAGATCGTCTCCGACGGCCGCGTGGAGCGGGCCGAGCGGCTGAGCGCGGCGGGCGTGAGCGAGCTGATCGAAGGCAACCTGCCGGTCCTCGAGGCGCTGCGCCGCGAGCTCGACGCGCTCGCCGCCGAGCTAGCCGCGCGCACCGCCGTCCCCGACGGATTCGACGATTTTCTGAAGTGCTGGCACTTCACCGTTACCCAGAGCCGGCAGCTCGAGCGCCTGCTGCGGCGCCTCGCGACCCTCGGCCGGCCGGCCGGCCCGCGAGGCTTCGACGGCGCGAAGTCGGCCGCCGCCGTCCTGGCTGGACTGCGAGGGCGGATATGAGCCGCGCCATCCGGCGGATCTACGTCGAAGACGAAGTGGCCGATCACCCGCGCACGGCCCGGATCGTGTCCCGCTTTCCGCGCGCCGAGGTCATCTCCTGCGGCCGCTACGGCGAGGTCTTCAACCGCCGCGGCCAGGACTTCCGGTTGCAGAAGCGCCGCCCGGCGCTGATCCTCGCCCGCAAGCACCGCGGCCGGGTGCTCGAGACGCCCGCCGGCTACGGCATCGGCGGCGAGCGCAACTACTACTTCTCCCACATGCTCAACTGCGTCTACGACTGCCGCTACTGCTTTCTCCAGGGGATGTTCCGATCGGCCAACTACGTCCTCTTCGTCAACTACGAGGACTTCCTCGACGACATCGACGCCACCCTCGCCCGGGTGGGGGAGAGCTGGTTCTTCTCCGGCTACGACTGCGACAGCCTGGCCTTCGAGCCGATCACCCGCTTCGCCGACACCTTTCTGCCCTTCTTCGCCGAGCGCCCGCGCGCCTGGCTCGAGCTCCGCACCAAGAGCGTCCAGGCTCGGGCGCTGACCGAGCGGGAGCCGATCCCCAACTGCGTCGTGGCCTTCAGCTTCACCCCCGAAGCGGTGCACGGCGAGCTCGAGCGCGGGGTTCCGTCGGTTCGCCGCCGGATCGAGGTCGCCGCCGACCTCCAGCGCCGCGGCTGGAAGATCGGCCTGCGGTTCGACCCGCTGCTCCACACCGAGTCGTACCGCGCCGACTACGGCGAGCTCTTCGAGCAGGTCTTCGCGGCCGTCGACCCGCGAGCCCTCCACTCGATCAGCCTCGGCGTCTTTCGGCTACCGAAGAGCTACTTCGAGCGAGCCTGGCGCCTCTACCCGGAGGAGCCGTTGTTCGCGGGGCCCCAAAGCGAGCACGACGGCATGATCTCGCTGCCGGCCCGTGACGAAAGGGATCTCTTCGACTTCTGCCGCGACCAGCTCGGCCGCTGGGTCTCGAGCGAGGTGTTCCACCTCTGCTCGGCGCCGGCCTCGAGGTGAGGCGGGCAGAGCGGGCCCGGCCGGCTCAGCTTCCGCTGTCCTGGTATCCGGTGAGCTCGACGTAGCCGCGCCCGTCGATCGGCTCGCCGCGGCTCGCCCCGCTCACCTCCACCGCTCCCTCCCAGTAGCTGAAGGTGTGCCGCAGCTCCTGGCCGGCGAGCAGCGGCTCGATCTCGAGCTCGAGCTCTGCTGCCGGCACGCTCAGCTTCCAGCCGGCGGGGTAGCGGGCTCCGCTTTCGGGGCTGGTCCACGAGCCGGTGGCTTCGAGTCGCCAGTCGTCGCGCGACAGACGCCGGTAGTCGCCGCCGGCGCCGACCAGCGTTCCGGCGCTGTTCGGGTCGGCGCTGCCGTCGTCGCGGCGAATGACGTAGACCATCAGCTCGCGGTCGTCGGCGAGCTGGAGCGAGAACCAGTCCCAGCCGATCTGGCCTTCCTCGAGAACGCTGGTGCTCCACTCGCGATCCATCCAGCTGGCGCCGTCGACCTCGAAGCTCTCCTCGCCGATGGTGATGCGGCCGCGGGTGGGCATCCGGGTCTGCGAGTAGTAGTAGGAGGCGTTGCCCTCGCCCGAACCCTTCCGGCTGAGGCCGGCGTCTCCCTGGAGTACGGGCGGCTTGCCCGGGTCGAGGACGAGGTCGAGCTCCACGCCTTGATCGGCCGCCCGCAGCCGCATGCCGCCGCCGGGGCTTGCGGTGGCGCTCCAGTCTTCGAGCCAGACCCGGAACGGAGATCCCTCGGCGCCGGCCAGGCCGAGGGCGCGGCGGGCGAAGCGCTCGAAGGCGAAGAAGCGCTCCCGGCCGGCGTCGGTGACCGCGAAGTGCGCCATGAAGACCTGGTCCGCGCCCCAGTCCGAGGCGCGCTCGGTAGCGTCCGCCGCCAGGAGGTTCTTGAAGAAGGTCAGCTGGTAGCCGAACCGCCGGCCGCTCGGCTCGGTCAGATTGCCGGTGTAGTACCACCACTCGGTGCGGAAGCCCTCGTGCGGACCGTGGTCTTCGGGGAAGCGGAAGTCGCGCGGGTCGACCGCGCGCTGGAAGCCGGTGGAGTCGAGCGAGCCGAGCATGTCGGCCACGGCGAGGCCCCCTGCCGGCGGCGCTGCGTCCCGTTCGCCGCATCCGACGAGCGCGGCCGCGAGCGCGAGGGCGAGCGTGAGGTGGCCGAGTGCCTTCATTCGGAGCGCAGCGCCTCCGCGGGTGGGGTGCGCGCCATGCGGTAGGCGGGGTAGAGGCCGGCGATGAGCGCCGCGCCGATGGCGACGGCCAGCGCCGACAGAAGCGGCTCGGGGCTGAGCTCCATCTCGAGCGTCCAGCCGAAGGAGCGCCGGTTGATGACGTAGATCATGACCGCGGCGGTGGCGATGCCGACCGGCAGCGCGAGCAGGCCGGCGGTCAGGCCCATCAGTCCGGTCTGCGACGTGACCAGGCCCCAGAGCTGGCCGGGCGTCAGACCCTGGGCGCGCAGCACGCCCAGCTCGCGGGAGCGCTCGAACTGAAGGGCCATCAGCGCGCTCAGGACCCCGACGAACGCGACCAGTGTCGCCAATAGCCGCAGGGTCCCGGTGATCAGGAAGGTGCGGTCGAAGACGCGCAGCGATTCGGCTCGAATCGCCTGGTTCGAGCGGATGAGCAGCCGGCGCTCGCCCCCGGCGGCGCGGATCTCGTCGGTCAGGGCGTCGACGTCGGCCCCAGGGGCGGCGCGGATCGAGATCGCCGTCACCGAGTCGTCGTTCCAGATCTCGACGTACTGGCGGCGCGCCATCGTCACCGCGCCCAGCTCCGAAGCGTAGTCGTAATAGACGCCGGCGACCGGCCAGGCGCGCTCTCCGAAGGGGGTTCCGAGGGTGATCTCGTCGCCCGGGCCCAGGCCGGTGCGCGAAGCGTAGGGCTCGGAGACGATCACCGCCTCGCCGCGGTCGAAGCGTGGCCAGATCGCGGCGCTCTCTCCGGCCTTGAACGCGAACGAGTCGAACGACTCGGCGTCGAGGTCGACCGCGATCAGCCGAGTCTGGTCGGCGCCCGAGCGGGCCGTGGTCTGGCGCAGGGTGCTCATGGCGGCGATGCCGTCGATTGCGCTCAGCCGCTCGACGAAAGCGGCGTCGAAGCCGGGCCGCACTCCGTCGAGCGCTCCGGTCGGAGCCGACCCGGAGGAGAGATAGAGATCGGCGGGTAGCGAATACTGAAGCCAGCTCTCCACCGTTCCGCGGAAGCTGCGCACCATGACGTCGACGCCGACGATGACCGAGACCGCGATCATCAAGGCGCTGATGGCCACGGCGGTGCGGCTCAAGGCGGCCACCACGCCGCGGCCGCCGATCCGACCCAGCTGGCCGAAGACGAGCCCGGCCAGCGGCGTGAGCAGTGCGATGAGCGCCATGGTGGCGGCCGGCGTGAGGAGCGCGAACCCGAGCAGGAGCAGGAAGAGCCCGACGAAGCTCGCCGCCAGCCCGACTCCGGGCACCAGCAGGAGCACCGCGCCGATGGCGAGCAGCCCGACTCCGGCGGCGCTCGCCTTGGGCACGGCGCGGTGGGTTCGGCTCTCCAGCTCGGCCCGATCGAGCGCCGATCTGGCCGACGTCGAGGTCGCTTCGGCGGCCGGCGCCAGGGCCGCGAGAAGCGAAGCTCCGACGGCGAGCAGGGCGCCCTTGGCGAGGACGAGCGGATCGAGGGCGAGGCTCTGGACCGCGACCGCGAAGTAGAGATCGTTGATCGTGCGGGTGACCTGGGCGACCAGGCCGCGAGCGAGGAAGATGCCGCCGGCGAGGCCGAGGGCGGCGCCGACGATGCCGATCAGCAGCGCTTCCCCGAGGATCAGCCCGAAGAGCTCGCGCCGGGTGACGCCCAGCGCCCGCAAGGTGCCGAAGAGCCGCCGCCGCTGGACGACCGCGAAGGTCACGGTGTTGTAGATCAGGAAGGCGCCGCACAGCACGGCCAGCAGGCTGAGCGCCTGGAGGTTGGTGCGGAAGGCTCCGGTCATCTTCTCGCCGGCGGCGCCAGCGGCGCCGGCCCGCTCGACGGTGACGCCACTGGGCAAGAGGGCCGCCAGCTCGCGTAGCTCCGCGTCGGCGCGACCACTCTCCAGAATCAGCTCGATGCGGGTCAGGCGGCCGGTGAAGCCGAGGAGCTCCTGGGCGGTCGAGATGTCGGCGACCACCAGATCGTTGAGCGACTCGCGCCGCAGGTCGTGCACCTCGAGGAGGCCGCCGAGCCGCACCTCGCGTGGCAGGCCGGCGAGCTCCAGGATGAGCTCGGCGCCGGGCTCGAGCCCGAGGCTCGCCGCCGTGCCGGGCGACATCCAGACAGTGTCGGGTTCGATCAGGAGCTGCTCGAGATCGAGCGCCCCCGTGCCGCGCTCGAGGTAGCTGCGAAATCCCTCCTCGGCGAAGGGATCGACCCCGAGGAGCTGCAGGGTGCGCCCCGGCCGGTCGCGCAGGCCGACGTAGCCGGCGACGACGGGAGCCGAAGGGCGCACGCCGTTCTCGACCCGCAGCCGGGTGTAGAGCTCCTCGGGTACCCCGGCGGGGCCGCCGACGATGCGATGCGTCGCGCGCCCGGCGACCGCCTCCGAGGAGAGCGAGAAGGCGCGGAGCGCGCTGGCGTTGGCGAGGTCGATGGATACCACGACGGCGACCCCGAGCCCGACTCCCAGGACGGCGAGCAGCGCCTGCCAGGGGTGCCGCGCGAAATGCCGGCGGCTGAGTCGCCGGAGAACCGGGCTCATCGGACCGTCGAGCTCGGCATCGAGGAGGCGGCAACTTCCACCAGGTGGCCCTCTTCGATCCTCAGGATGCGGTCGGCCACGCCGACGACCTCGCGGCTGTGGGTGGCCATCACCATGGTCTTGCCGGTCCGGCGGGTGAGCCGATCGAGCAGATCGAGCACCTCGAGTCCGGTCTCGAGGTCGAGGTTGCCCGTCGGCTCGTCGGCCAGCACCAGGTCGGGGTCGTGGATGAGGGCGCGGGCGATCGCCACCCGCTGACGCTCGCCCCCCGACAGCCGGTCGGGGAAGCTCTTCAGCCGGCCGCCGAGGCCCACGGCGTCGAGCAGCTCCTGGATACGCGAGTGGTCGGCGGCGGTGGGCTTGCCCTTGAGCTCGATCGGTAGCAGGAGGTTCTCCTCGACCGTCAGCGTCGGGATCAGGTTGAAGAACTGGAAGACGAAGCCGATGCGGCGGCGCCGGAAGAGGGTCCGCTCGCGCTCGGAGAGGTCGGCGATGGCGACGCCGTCGACCAGAATCTCGCCGCTCGTCGGCAGGTCGATACCGCTCAGCAGATTCAGCAGGGTCGACTTCCCCGAGCCGCTGCGGCCGAGCAGCACGATCAGCTCGCCGCGGCGGATCGAGGCGTCGGCCGAGCGCAGCACCGCATGCTCCCGATCGCCCTCGCGGTAGATCTTGGAGAGGCCGCGGATCTCGATCAGCGCCGGCTGCGGCTGGGGAGTGTTCATCGGACTCTGGGCAAGCACACCTACCTTATTCGCTCGCGCCTGGTCAGGGAGTTGCGGCCCGCGCGGAGCCGCGCTCGCCACGAAGAGTTCGAGGCGAGTATGCTGGAGCTTCGGATGCGCAAGATCTCCCTGGCGGCGGCGGTCGCCGTGCTCGCGGC
>JAHEKO010000581.1 GCA_024638355.1 Acidobacteriota bacterium | reverse complement strand
ACTGGCGCAATCTGCCCAAGACCGCCGAGGCGTTTCGCGGCGAGTGGTTCGTCGGCGGCGACCTGGTGAGCCGCGACGCCGACGGCTACGTGACCTACAGCGGACGCTCGGACGACACCCTGAAGGTGGGCGGAAAGTGGCTCGCCCCGCAGGAGGTCGAGAGCTGCCTGATGAAGAGCCCGCGGGTCGCCGAGTGCGCGGTCCTCGGCGTCGAAGACGAGGCCGGTCTGGTCAAGCCGGTCGCCTTCGTGCTGGCCAAGGGCGATCCCGCCGGTCTCGAGGCCGAGCTCAAGGCCCACTGCCTGGAGCACCTGCAGGCCTACAAGCACCCCCGGCGCGTCCTCGTCCTCGACAGCTTTCCCCGTACCCACCTCGGCAAGGTCGATCGCGGCAAGCTCAAGAAGATGGCCTAGATCCGCGGCGATCGGTCGCCCCCCACAGGTGGGGGCGCTACCCGTTGTGCGCGTGTCGCCCCCGACGGGTGGGCGCTGCCCCATCGTGGGCGTGTCGCCCCCCACAGGTGGGGGCGCTACCCGTTGCGCTCGTAGCGCCCGGACCCGTGCCGGGCGCCCAATGAAACAACGGCCCAGGGGATACCTGGGCCGTTTTTCGCTCGTCCGGTCTCTTTAGGGAGTCACTAGACTCGGTCCCCGGCTATCCGCTTCCGGAGCGACAGTCAGCGACCGTCGAGCGCACTGTGTTGCCCTCGGGGACCGTCGTGACTGTGTTGCCACCGCCGGCCCTCGAGGGCTGTAGGTGGCCCGGTGGAGTCATGGAGCTCCTCTTCGTTGTTCGGTGTCGAATCTACTCCCGCGGCGAGACGGCTGTCAACTCGCTTCCGGCACCGCCGCCGCCCCTCGAGCCGTTCGCGCAGCCAACCGGGGATCTCGAGCTTCTCGAGGCAGTCCTACTGGTGCACCCCGTGACCTGGCAGCCGGCGGAAGGGTGACGTCATGCGGGTACCAGCTCAGGGTATTCGGGTGACCACATGGCATCCGCCACGGCGGCATCGATATCCGCCTCGTCGATGGCGCGGCCGACGCCCTCGTCGCCCGCCTGACGCACCACCGCTGCCGCCACCCGGCGCGTGACGTCGCGCAGACGCCCGACCTCCGGGTAGACCTGCGACCGTTCCTCCTCCTCGGGTGTCAGCGACGCGGCCAGCGCCTGGGCCGCCGCCGTGAACATGCCGTCGCTGATCGCGCCCGCCTCCGCCACCAGGGCGCCGAGGCCGACCCCCGGGAAGATGAAAGCGTTGTTGCCCTGACCGACGTGAATCTCGCGGCCTTCCCAGGCAACCGGCTCGAATGGACTGCCGGTGCCGATGAGCGCACGGCCTTCGGTCCATCGCACCAGGTCCACGGGGCGCGCCTCGGCGTTGTCGGTCGGATTCGACAGCGGAAAGATGATCGGCCGCTCGGCGTTCGCCGCCACGGAGCGCACCAGCTCCTCCGAGAAAAGGCCCGCCTGGCCCGAGGTGCCGATCAGAACCGTCGGCTCGAGCCGGGCGACGACGGCATCGAGGCTCCCGTCGTCGCCGAGCCCCTGGGCGGCCGCCAGCTCGGCCGGCCACGCCAAGTGTCCCTTGTAGGGATCGAGATTCTCACGCGCGTCGGTGATCAAGCCGCGGGAATCGAGCACCGCGATCGCTCGGGTCAGCTCGTCGCCGCCGAGGCCCGCATCCCCGAGCGCCGCCCGCAACTGCAGCGCGATGCCGATGCCGGCGGCGCCGCCGCCGACGATCACCACGCGCTGGGCGGCCAGCTCCTGACCGCCGATCCGGCAGGCCGCCATCAATCCGGCCAGGGTCATGGCCCCGGTGCCCTGGATGTCGTCGTTGAACGAGAGGATCCGGTCGCGATAGCGGTCGAGCAGATCGAAGGCGTTGCTCTTCGAGAAGTCCTCCCACTGAAGCAACACCCCGGGGAAGACCTCGGCCATCGCCGCGACCAGCTCCTCGACCAGCTCGGCGTAGGCGGCGCCCCGGAGCCGCGGCTCGGGCCAGCCCAGGTAGAGCGGATCGGCCAACAGCCGCTCGTTGTCGGTGCCGACGTCGAGGCTGATCGGCAGCACCCGGCTGGGATGCACGCCGGCGGCCGCGCAGTAGATCGACAGCTTGCCGATCGGAATCACCATGCCCCCCGCCCCCTGGTCGCCGATACCGAGGATCGCCTGGTTGTCGGTCACGACCGACAGGCGCACGCCGGAGAACGGGCCGTTGCGCAGAACCTCGGCAATCCGGCCGCGATGGGCGGGAGTGATCCACAATCCGCGCCCGCGCTGAAAGATATGGCTGAACATCTTCGACGCCTGGCCGACGGTGGGGGTGTAGACCACGGGCAGAAACTCGTCGAGGTGCTCCAGCAGCAGCTTGTAGAAGAGATGCTCGTTCCGGTCCTGCAGCGCCATCAGACGGATGTAGCGTTCGAGCGGGTCGCTCTTGCGACAGATGTTGCGGTAGACGCGCTCGGCCTGCTGCTCCATCGTGCTGACCACGCTCGGCAGCAGCCCATCCAACCCGAAGGCGGCGCGCTCCTCGACGGTGAAGGCCGAGC
>JAHEKO010000580.1 GCA_024638355.1 Acidobacteriota bacterium | reverse complement strand
TGGTGCTGTCGACCTCGCCCGCAATCAGGCCGTTCTTCTCCAGCCGTCTCAGCGCCGGGTAGATGGCGCCCGGGCTGCCGCTGTAGTTCCCCATCGCGGTGGTCTCGAAGATCTTGCGCAGGTCGTAGCCCGACTGGGCCTGCTGGTGCAGGAGGCCGAGGAGCGCCAGCTCGAGCGTCGTCGGTCTACGCAGCCTCATAGTACGAAACAGTATAGTACTAATCGTACTATATGTCCACCCTTCACCACCGCCCGACCCAACCCGGCCCTCGCCCGGTCGAGCCGGAGCCGTGCGGCAAGAACCGCTAGGCGACGATCAGCCGGTGAAGTAGATCCAGACCAGCGCGACGCAAGCGACGACGAGGAGCGAGAACCAGAGGTCTCTGCGCTTCCAAGCCGGCGACGTCGGCGCCAGCTTGGGGGTCGCCTCGTTCGTCTCCGACGCGGTGGCGAAGGTCAACCCGGCGAGCTGCCGGCGCGAGGGCTCCGGGGTCAGGAGGCTCACCACCACCAGCACCAGCGAGCAGATCAAGAACAGCAGCACCGCGAAGTGCAGGAAGTTGATCTCGGCGAACCTGAGCAGCGCGCCGCCGAGGGAGTCCTTGTAGATCTCGGCGACCAGCCGGCCCATCCCGATGACGAAACCCGTCACCAGCGACGCCATGGCGCCGCTGGCGTTAACGCGCTTCCAGGCGACCCCGATCAGGAAGACCGCCGCGATCGGCGGCGAGATGTACGCCTGGACGCTCTGCAGGTAGACGTAGAGCTGACCCGAGATGTACTTCATCAGCGGGATCCACAGCAGCCCCAGGCCGACGAGCACGACCGTGGCACCCTGGCCCACGTGCACCAGGTGCCGTTCGGAGGCCGACGGGCGGAGCTTGCGGTAGATGTCCCAGGTGAAGAGCGTCGAGCACGAGTTGAACACCGACGAGAGGGAGCTCATGAGCGCCGCCAGGAGTCCAGCGACGACGATGCCGCGCACCCCGACGGGCAGCAGGACGCCGATCAGGGTCGGCAGCGCCTGGTCGGGCTGCTCGAGATCGAGCCGGCCTTGCTGGGCCAGGGCGTAGGCCACGACGCCCGGAATGACGAAGATGAACAGCGGCAGAACCTTGAGGAAGCCGCCGAAGATGGTGCCGCGGCGCGCCTGATCCTCGTTCGACGCCGAGAGCACGCGCTGCACGATGAACTGATCGGTGCACCAGTACCAGACGCCGAGGATCGGAGCGCCGAACAGAACTCCCGTCCACGGGAAGTTGGGATGGTTCGAGGGCAGCCACATGTCGAAGAAGCTGGGGTCGACTGCCGAGCGCAGCGCTCCCCAACCGCCCAGCTCGGAGAGACCGAGGACCGTCACCAGCACCGCTCCACCCACCAGCACGAACATCTGCACCATGTCGGTGTAGAGCACCGCCCGCAGCCCGCCGAAGACGGTGTAGATGCCGGTGGCCACGACGACGATGAGCGCGCCGGTCCAGAAGCTGATGCCCATCAGCGCCTCGAAGACGATGCCTCCCGCGGCGATCGTGACCGAGATCTTGGTCAGCACGTAGCCGACGATCGAGATGATCGCCAGGTACCAGCGCGCGCCGGCCGAGTATCGCCGCTCGAGGAACTCGGGCATGGTGAAGACGCCGCTCTTGATGTAGAAGGGCACGAAGACCCAGCCCAGCAGCAGAAGGATCAGCGAAGCCAGGATCTCGAACTGCCCGACCGCCACTCCGCCGGCGGCGCCGGAGCCGGCGAGACCCACCAGATGCTCGGAGCCGATGTTCGAGGCGAACAGCGAGGCGCCGATGATGAACCAGCCGACGTTGCGGCCGGCCAGGAAGTAGCCGGCCGAGCTGGCGCGCGTCGCCTCGCGCCGGGCCGCCCAGAAGGCTACGCCAAAGACCAGGGCGAAGTAGAGGCCGATCAGCAGCCAGTCGAGTTTTCCGAGCAGTCCCACGACGTCCTCTCCGGATCAGCCCGCGGTGCGACGAAGGTGTCTTGCGATCAGCCGCATTTCACCGAGCGTAGCAAGTCGGCTCTCCGGCCACCGGTCCGTGAGAGCACGACGGGGTCGCGATCAAGAGATCGCGACCCCGATGATGATTACTTCCAAGCTTCGATCAGAAGGTGATCTTCGCGCCGAGCTGGACCTGCCGGGGATTGCGCGCGCCGAAGGCGCGGCCGAAGGTCGGCGAGGGCTCGGACTGGACGATGGTCGTGGCCTGATCGAGCGGACCGTCGAGCTCCGTGACCCGGGCGTTGTAACCCATGTCGACCCCGACGTAGTTGTTGTTGTTGAAGACGTTGAAGATCTCGAACCGCAGCTGCAGGGCGAACCGATCGCCCATCGGGATGTTCTTGTAGAAGGACATGTCGACCTGGAAGAGGTCGGGCCCGTCACAAGCTCCCCGACTCGACATCTGCGACGTGTCTCCCAGCTGGAAGCCGGTCAGCGTGAACGCGTCGGGGTTGACCACCTGGGCACCCCCGCCGCCGTCACACGACGCTCCGGTGCGGAGCGGCCGCTGATTGTCGATGAAGCCGGTGCCCGCGTAGCCGACACCGTTGA
>JAHEKO010000100.1:7009-10091 GCA_024638355.1 Acidobacteriota bacterium | reverse complement strand
TCGACGACCACCGAGTGGACCGGAATGTTCGGCACGCGGTTCGGGCCGCGGCCGTCGATCGCGGTCCAGCGGCGGCCGGCATCCTCGCTCTTCCAGACGTGCTGGCCGCCGAAGCCGGCGTAGGTCGCGTAGACGATGTTGGGATCGGCCGGATCGAAGGCGATGGACGAAACGAAGCCCTTGCGTGGCCGGGTCGACTCCCAGACCGTTCCCTCGCCGGCGTCGGTGGCATCGTCGCTGCGATAGATGAAGCCGTTGTCCGAGCCCACCACCACCAGGTCGGAGTCGCCCTCGGCGATCGCGATCGCGCTCGCCTTGCCCCCGGCCACGAGGCGCTCGCTCGCGGCCTGCCACCTTCCTGCCGCGTTGTCGGTTCGCCACAGCCGGATGCCGCCGGTCCACAGCCGGTCGGGGTCGTTCAGGTCCATGACCAGCGGCGAGATGAACAGGAAGAAGTCGCCGAACGCGCGGAAGTTCGACGTGTCGTTGAGCACCAGATCGGCGATTCCGCCGATCGCGTCCTCGAAGCCGAAGCCGCCGTTGGTCGACTTCTGGATCTGCCCATTCTGGTAGGTCGCGTACATCACCCGCGTGTCGCGCGGGTCGACGGCTGAGTAGCCGCCGTCGCCACCGAAGATCTCCCGCCAGCGGTTCGGCCCGTTGCCGTCGTCGCCGCGTACCGTGCCGTTGTCTTGAGCTCCGGCGACGTAGGTCCGTCCATCGGGATAGGCGGTGCCGTGGTAGAACTGCGTCACGCCGTAGCTGTTGTTGAGATCGGTCCAATCCACCCCGTTGACCCCGGGGGTGCAGATGCCGGCGTCGTCGTCGCGCACGGCGGCGGTGGCGTTGCTCGTGCGAGCGATGCCGCCGTCGTTGAGCGAGAAGGCGGTCGACCTCTTCTTCGGGTGGAAGACCAGGCCGTGCTGATCGGCGTGAACGTAGTTCGGGTTGAACGACTGCGCCCACCAGTAGGTCACCGGGTTCCACCGCGCGCCGCCGTCGTCGGAGCGGAAGAGATCGACTCCGGCCGCCCAGACCCGATCCGGGTCGCGCGGATCGACCGCGATCGTGTTGACGTACCACCCCATCGCAAAGTTCTCGTTCGGCCCCTGGAAACCGCACTCCACGAGCGTCGCGATGATCGGGTTGCTCAGGATCAGGGTGTTGATCTTGCGCGGGTCATCGTTGCGCAGCGTCGCCCGCCAGCTACCCGGGGCGCCGCCTTGATCGGAGCGGAAGACCGCGTGTAGCGCCTGCTCGAACTGCCCGCTGGGCCCCGGCACGTTGCTCGCCGACAGAGCGTAGACCACGTCCGGATTCGACGGCGCGATCGCCAGCGACGTTCGCCCCATCGCCGGACCGTCGGACAGAGCGGTCTGCCACCCGCCGCCGCCCTCGGCCGCCACCTTGCGATAGACGGTGGCGCGCGCCAGGGTGCCGCACGACGCCAGGAGGTAGTCGGTGTCGAGGTCGGTGCGCGCCTCGAGGTCGAGGCAGCCGCCCCTGACCCGGGTGCGCAGCACGCGCTTCCATCTCCTACCGCGGTCGGTCGAACGGAAGATCCCGCGGCGGGTGGCGGCGTAGATCCGGTCGCTGTCGAGGTGGCTGATCACCAGATCGTTGACCCAGTGGAAGTTGCGCCCGCGGGTCGAGGGGAGCATCTCCCAGCTATCACCGCCGTCCTCGCTCCGGAAGATGCCGCCGCCGCGCAGCGGCAGCGCGGTGCCGCGCACCTCTTCGCGAAAGTAGCCCTCGCCGGTGCCGGCGTAGAGGACGTCGGGATCGTCCGGATCCATGACCAGCACGTTGACCGCGATGTTGGTCAGGTCGTCGGCGATCGGTTGCCAGCGATTGCCCTCGTTGACGGTCTTCCAGATTCCCCCGGAGACGCCGGCCGCGTACATGATCCGCGGCTTGGTCGGATGGATGGCGAGCGTGCGCGTGCGGCCGCCGACATTGCCCGGGCCGAGAAACTCCCAGGTGTCGAGAGCGGATCCCGCCGAGGCGCCGCGGGCGGCCGTCGATCGGGAAAGGAGCTCGCCGCGGCGGATCGAGTAGCGGGGCAGGCGCTCGAGCTCGGCGCGCGCCAGCCGGTAGGCGGCCCGCGGGTCGGAGATCGCGCTCCCGCCCAGCCGCTTGGCGCGGTAGAAGGCCTCGGCCCGGTCGGGCTGGTCGTACGGTCGCGGCTCGGCCGCCGGTCGGTCCGCCTGCCGAGGCAGCAGCGCGGCGATGGCCACGAGCGCCGCGCCGAGAGCCAGAGCGGGGCCGAAGCGCGTCATCCGCTACCGGCTCCCTCGTCTCGAAGCTCGCGCAGCCACCGCGGCATCGCGGCGACACCGTCCAGAATGTCGATCGCTTCGACCGCCTCCAGATCGCCCCGGTCGTGGGAGCCGCTGGTGACTCCGAGGCCCGGCACGCCCGCGTTGACGGCCATCTGCAGGTCGTGAACCGTGTCTCCGATCATGAGCGCGTCTCGGGCGCGGACGCCCAGCTCGTCGAGGATCGCCAGCAGCATCGCCGGGCTCGGCTTGGCCTGGGCCTCGTCCGCCGTCCAGGTCGAATGGAAGATCGATGCCAGGCCCGTCGCCGCGAGGTCGTTGTCGAGCCCGGTACGGCCCTTGGCGGTCGCCACGGCCATCAGGTAGCCGTCCTCCGCCATCTCGCCGAGCGCCTCGCGGACGCCGGGAAAGAGGACCGGCTCGAGCGAGTAGGTGTCGAACCAGTGGCGGCTGTAGACCCGGCGAATGCGATCGAAGAGCTCGTCGTCGCAGTCGGGGAGAAAGCGGTTGACCATCTCGCGGATGCCGAGCCCGATCGACATCCGGATCCGCGCCTCGTCCGCGCCCTCGATGCCGACCTCGCGCAGGGTCTCGAGGGTGCAGCCGACGATGCGGCCGATCGAGTCGACCAGGGTGCCGTCCCAATCGAAGACCAGAAGCTCGATGTCGTTCCGCTCGCCCATGCGAGCGGCAGTCTAGCCTGCATTCCTCACCAACTTCGTCGCGAGGTGGCGTAGGTGCCTGTAGATGCGAGGCTTGCCGAAGTCCGGCACCGGAGGCGTACTCACAGTACGTCGAGGAGC
>JAHEKO010000100.1:0-6909 GCA_024638355.1 Acidobacteriota bacterium | reverse complement strand
CGGCGCGCTCGGGGGTGACCAGGCGGCGGGTGACTCGAGTAGCCGGAGCGAGCTCGACGTCGAAGCCGACGATCGAGCTCTCGATCTCACAGTTCTTCGCCACCCGGCAGCCGGGCAGCAGCAGCGAGCGCTCGATTCGCGCTCCCTCTTCGACCACCACGTCCGACTCGATCACCGAGCGTGCGACGGTGGCTCCGGCGGCGACCTCGGCGCCCGGCGAGGTCCACGACCCGCGCAGCCAGCGCGGCAGCCAGCGGCTACCGACCCAGCCGCGAACCGAGCGCAGGTAGAGCTCGGGCGTGCCGCTTTCGAACCACCGCGCCCTCGTCTCGTAGGTGCGCACCACGCGGCCTTCCTCGAGCATCGGCAGGTAGAGGTCGGTGATGAAGTCGAGCTTCTCGTCGGGCATTCCCTCGAGCAGGGCGGGCGAGATCGCGTGCACCCCGGCGAAGACCCGCCGCCTCTCCACCTCCCCGAAGCTCTTGCCTCCCGGGCGCATCGACACCAGGCGACTCTCCATGTCGATGCCCACGCCGCCGTAGCGCTCGAGGCGGGCGCGGCGCGACAGCAGCAGCGTCGCCTCGGCGCCGAGCCGCCGGTGCCGCCGCAGGAGCTGGCGGATCGGCCAGTGGCAGAGGCTGTCGCCGTTGATCACCACCAGGATCTCAGCGCCGCTCCAGAAGTCGCGCAGCGGCCCCAGCGCACCCAGGGTCCCGAGCAGCTCGCGCTCTTCGGAGTAGACCAGCGACATGCGGCCCCAGGCGTCGCCCAGCCGCTGGCGAATCCGGCCGCCGAGGTGGAAGAGGTTGAGCGCCGCCGCCTCGCACCCCGCGGCCTCGAGCTGGGCCAGGGTGTGGCCGACCAGCGGCCGACCGCCGACCGGGAGCAGCGGCTTCGGCTCGAACTCGGTGAGGGGTCGCAGCCGGGTCCCGAGGCCCGCCGCCAGAACGACGGCCCGGAACCCACCCTCAGCCATCTGTCGATTCGCTCAGCGCGGCGAGACCGACGCTGTCTGCGCTCACGGGAAGACCATGTCCGCGGGCGCTTCCGGGTGCTCGTCGCGGTAGTCCTTGTAGAGCTTCAGGTAGTTGCGCCGCTCGGCCGTCTCCGGATCGAACTGGCAGCGGCGCGCGACCTTCTCGGCGCCGTCGCCCTCGAACTCGGCGAAGTCGCCGATCGGCGTGTGGTCGAGGGCGATGATCACGCCGCCCAGCCGCCACTCCTCGCGGTACTTCTGGTAGCCGCTCACCCGCTCGTAGCCGAGACTCTCGATGATCGCGCGCGCCGCGTCGGGCTCGTCGACCGTGATCTCGTGCTCGGTGCGCACCTTGAGGTCGCCTTCGAAGGTCGCCGGGCCCTTGAAGGTCAACCGTGCGCCCCGCGCATCGAGCCGCAGGCGCAGGAGGGAGTCGGCCTTCTCTAGCTCGGACTTCCTGTCGAAGATCACGTTCTCCTCGAAGGCCGACGCCGCGATCCGCTCGGCCTGGAGCTCGATCAGGCGGTCGCGCAGCTCGTCCAGACCCTGGCAGCGAAACTTGAGCTCCCTTTCCTGAGTCCCTTCGCCGGCGCTCATCGCACGACCTCCGTCACTTCCGCTCAGCCCGCCGCTCGATCGAGCAGCCGGACGATGGTCTTGATGCCGTTGTAGAAACAGCTCAGATTGAACTTCTCGTTGGGCGAGTGAAGCCGATCGTCGGGCAGCCCGAGACCGACCAGCAGCACCGGCACCTTCAACACCTCGGCGAAGGTCGCGACCACCGGAATCGAGCCTCCCTCGCGAATCAGGAATGGCGGCTTGCCCCAGATGTCCTCCTGCGCTCCGGTCGCGGCGTCGGCGATCGGTCCCTGCGTCTCGATCAGAACCGGCTGCGCGCCGTGCACCTCGCTGATCTCGACCGTAACGCCGGCAGGCTTGACGCGCTCGACCTGGGCGGCGAACAGCCGGGCGACCTTCTTCGGGTCCTGGTTGGGCACCAGGCGCATCGAGACCTTGGCGCCGGCCCAGGCCGGCAGCACCGTCTTGGCGCCCGCGCCCTGATAGCCGCCATAGAGCCCGTTGACGTCGATGGTCGGCCGCCCCCAGGTGCGCTCGAGCGTCGAATAGCCCGCTTCACCGAAGGTCTCCTCGACCCCCAGCTCCCGCCGGTACTCCTCCTCGTCGAACGGCAGCTCGGCCCACTGCTTGCGCTCCCAATCCTCGAGCGGCTTGACGTCGTCGTAGAACCCCTCGATGTTCACCCGGCCGCTTTCGGCGTCCCAAAGCCTCGAGATGATGGTCGCCAGGGCGTTGGCGGGGTTGGCCACGGCACCGCCGTAGGTGCCGGAGTGGAGATCGCGCTCCGGCCCCTTGACCTTGATCTCCGTGTAGGCAAGGCCCTTGAGCCCGTAGAGCAGCGACGGCTGGCCGGGGGCGAACATCGAGCTGTCGGAGATCACCACCGCGTCGCAGGCGAGTCGCTCGCCGCCGTCGGCGTACACGAACTCGTCGATCGACTCGCCACCGATCTCCTCTTCGCCCTCGATGAGGAACTTGACGTTCACCGGCAGGCTGCCGCGCTCGGCCAGCATCGCCGCGACCGCCTTGATCTGGGCGAACGACTGGCCCTTGTCGTCGGTCGCTCCGCGCGCCACCAGCAGATCGCCTTCGACCGTCGGCTCGAACGGCGGATGGTCCCACTCCTCGAGCGGATCGGGCGGCTGCACGTCGTAGTGGCCGTAGAAGAGAATCGTCGGCTTGCCCGGCGCGCCGCTCCACTCGGCGTAGACGAGAGGGTTGCCGTCGGTTGCGATGGTCTCGGCTTCGAGTCCGGCGTCGCGCAGCTTCTCGGTCACGAAGTCGGCGCACCGCAGCACGTCTTCCTTGTGCTCGGGATTGGTCGAGATCGAGGGAATCCGGAGGAAGTCCTTGAGCTCCTCGAGATAGCCCTCCTGCTCGCGTTCGATTCTCCCGAAGACGTCCTTGCTCTCGCTCGCCATCTGCGCCCCCTCCTCCTCGTCGGTCGGAAAGGTCAGTCTAGCAGCGAAGGAGCAAGCGTCGACCCGCGGCCACTGCTCACGGGGCGCCGGGTTGCCCCGGCCCGGGAGAGCTCCGAGCCGCTCCCTGCGCCGCGGGCTCCAGCCGGCCCAGGTTGACCCCGTTGACCAGCACGTGGGCGACGACCGGAGCCAGCAGGCATTCGCGCCAGAGCATCAGGCCGCCCAGAACCAGACCGGCGAGAGCGGCGAAGAGCGTCCACATGCGGTAGGCGGGACCGGGACCGGTGTGGATCAGGGCGAAGAGCACCGTCGTCGGCAGCCACCCCCACGACCCCTGCATGGCGCCGCGGAAGAAGAGCTCTTCTGCGAATCCCGAGAGGAGCGCCAGGGCGAGGATCTCGACCGGCTCGAGGGGGCCGAGCAGTCGCCCCAGGCGGTGCTCCAGCTCGCGCGCCCGGCCCGAGAGGCGCCGCATCAGGTGCCACACGCCGATCAGCAGGGCGCCGGCGCCGAGGCCGACGGCGAGGTCGAGCCACCAGTCGGCCGGATCGACGAACAGGCCGAGCGGGATGCTTCCCTCGCGGCCGCCGATCCACAAGACGCCGCCGATGGCGAGGAAGAGGTAGAAGAACCACGCGAGCCGGTAGAGCCGGCCGCCTTCCAGGGGGTCTTCGGTCGATTGCGGATCGTTCAGGTCAGTTGACCGGCTCTTCCGCCTCGGCTTCGTCCTCGTCGTCCTTGTCGACGATGGTGGCGACGGCCACCAGCCGATCCTTGCCGCCCAGGTCCATCAGCTTGACCCCCTGGGTCGAACGACCGCTGACGCGCACTCCGTCGACGCCGATGCGGATGATCTTGCCCTGCTGGGTGATGAGCATCATGCCGTCGTCGGGGCGCACCTGCTTGGCGCCGATCACCTCGCCGGTCTTCTTCGAGACCTTGAGATTGATGATGCCCAGTCCGCCGCGACCCTGCAGGCGGTACTGCTCGACCGGCGTGCGCTTGCCGATCGCGTTCTCCGCCATCGACAGGATCTCGCCGCCATCCTCGTGCAGCGTCGCCATCGACACCACCCGGTCGCCTTTGCGCAGCTTGATGCCGCGCACGCCGCGGGTCACCCGGCCCATCGACCGCGCGTCGCTCTCGCGGAAGCGGATGGCGTAGCCGTGGGCGGTGGCGAGCAGCACGGTCACGCCGCTCGGGGCCGTGCGCACGTCGAGCAGTCGATCCCCGTCGTCGATGTTGATGGCGATGATGCCGCCCGTGCGCGGATTCGAGTAGGCCGAGAGCTCGGTCTTCTTGATGGTGCCGTTCTCGGTGGCGAAGATGAGGAAGAGGTCGTCGCTGAACTCTCGCACCGCGACGGTCGTGGCGATCTTCTCGCTCTTGTCCAGGTGCAGCAGGTTGACGATCGCCTTGCCTTTGGCCGCCGGGCCCACCTGCGGGATCTCGTGAACCTTGAGCCAGTGCACGCGGCCGCTCTCCGTGAAGACCAGGATGTAGCTGTGCGCCGAGGCGACGTAGAGGTGCTCGACGAAGTCGCCGTCCTTGGTCTGCATCCCGCGGCGCCCCTTGCCGCCCCGGTGCTGCGCCCGGTAGAGCGACAGCGGCGAGCGCTTGACGTAGCCCGAGTTGGTGACCGTGATCACCATGTCCTCGTCGGCGATCATGTCCTCGATCGAGATCTCGTGGGTCTCGGGGATGATCTCCGTTCGCCGCGGGTCGGCGTAGGCCGAGCGGATCTCCTCGAGCTCGCGGCGGATCTGGTCGAGCACCAGCCGGTCGGAACCGAGAATCGCGCGCAGGCGCTCGATCAGCTCCATCAGCTCGCGGTACTCGGTCACCACCTTCTCGCGCTCGAGACCGGTCAGCTTCTGCAGGCGCATGTCGAGGATCGCCTGTGCCTGGATCTCGGTCAGGGCGAAGTCCGCGCCCAGTCGCTCGCGCGCCTCGGCCGGGGTCTGGCTGGCGCGGATCGTGGCGATCACCTCGTCGAGATGGTCGAGCGCCTTGAGGATGCCCTCGAGAATGTGGGCGCGCGCCTCGGCCTTGGCCAGGTCGAAGCGGGTGCGCCGGATGACCACCGTCTTGCGATGGTTGAGGAAGTGGTCGAGCAGCTCGCGCAGGTTCAGGACGCGCGGTTGGCTGTCGACGATCGCCAGCAGGATCATGCCGAAGGTGGTCTGCATCGGCGTCATCTTGTAGAGCTGATTCAAGATGATGTCGGGGATCTCGCCGCGGCGTAGATCGATCACGACGCGGATGCCCTCGCGGTCCGATTCGTCGCGCAGGTCGGTGATGCCGTCGATCTTCTTGTCACGCACCAGGCCGGCGATGCGCTCGAGCAGCTTCGCCTTGTTGACCTGGAAGGGGATCTCCGAGATCACCAGCGACTGGCGATCGCCGCGCCGGCTCTCGACGCCCGCGCGGGCGCGCACCTGGATCGTGCCGCGGCCGGTGGTGTAGGCCGTCCGTATGCCCTCGAGCCCGTGGATGAAGCCCGCGGTCGGGAAGTCGGGGCCGGGAATCGAGGCCATCAGCTCGTCGAGGGTGGCGTCGGGATTGTCGATCAGCTGCATCAGGCCCTGAACGACCTCGCCCAGGTTGTGAGGCGGGATGTTGGTCGCCATGCCGACGGCGATGCCGGTAGCTCCGTTGACCAGGAGGTTCGGAATCCGCGCCGGCAGCACGGTGGGCTCCTGGAGCGAGCCGTCGTAGTTGTCCACCCAATCGACCGTCTGCTTGCCGATGTCCTCCTTGAGCATCTCCTCGGCCAGCTTGGTCAGCCGGACCTCGGTGTAACGCATGGCGGCCGGCGTGTCGCCGTCGATCGACCCGAAGTTTCCCTGGCCGTCGACCAGCAGATAGCGCAACGAGAAGTCCTGCGCCATGCGCACCACGGTGTCGTAGATCGGACCGTCGCCGTGGGGATGGAACTTACCCATGACTTCGCCGACGATGCGAGCGGACTTCTTGTACGGCTTGCTCGAGGTATTGCCGGCGTCCCACATGCCGTAGAGGACCCGGCGGTGGACCGGCTTGAGCCCGTCGCGAACGTCCGGCAGCGCGCGCCCCACGATCACGCTCATGGCGTAATCGATGTAGCTGCGCTTCATCTCGTCTTCGATGTCTACCGAGACGGGAGGGAGCTCGCCTTCGAGCGGGAGGATGCGGTCGTGGTCGGCCATGGGGAATCTCTAGATGTCGAGGTTGGTCACGTTGAGGGCGTTCTTTTCGATGAACTCGCGCCGGGGCGGCACCTGGTCGCCCATCAGCACCGTGAAGATGTCGTCGGCGCCGACATCGTCGGCGATCTCGACTCGCAGCAGCCGGCGGCGTAGCGGATCCATCGTGGTGTCCCAGAGCTGCTCGGCGTTCATCTCTCCGAGACCCTTGTAGCGCTGGATCGACAGACCCTTGCGCGCGCCGCTGTAGAGCGTCTCCAGCAGCTCTTCGAGGTCGTGGGCAGGGGTCACCTCGTCGTCCTTGCGAATCGCGAACTCGGACGCCTGGAGCGCTTCACGGCCCACCTTGTTGCGCGACAGCGCACGGTACTCGGCGGTGGAGAGCAGGCCCCAGTCCATGCGAACCTGACGCTCCACCCCGTCACGCCGGCTCACGAACCGGATCGCGAAGCCGCCGTGCTCCTCGTCCTCCTCCACCTCCACGTCGTGGAAGCCGGAGGCTTCGATGATGCCGCCGACGGCACCGACCAGCTCGCGATCGGCGAGCCCCTTGCGATCCACCAGCCCGTGCAGCAGAGCGACGCGCAGGGCGTCCTCCGGATAGCCGCGCGTGGCGAGCTTCTGCAAATTGGCCAGGAACTCGGCGACCTGGTCGAGGAAGTTGGCCAGACGGGCGCCCTTGAACGAGCGGCTGTCGCCATTGATGCCCATGTCGACCTGCCACACACCCTGGATCCGGTTGACCAGG
>JAHEKO010000099.1:1992-10099 GCA_024638355.1 Acidobacteriota bacterium | reverse complement strand
CGCGAGGACACGGCGAGATGACGTGCGCTAGCCGCGCGCTAGCTTCCCCAGTTGAGCTGGAAGCGTATCTGCACCCGCCGCGGAAAGACCCAATCGCTGGGCACCAGCACGCCGCGTCGGTAGTCGGCGTCCTGCCAGAAGTCGTTGGCGTCCTCGTTCAGCAGGTTGATGATCTGGACGTCGATCCGCGCCCCGACTCCGGAGCCGAGCTGGAAGTCTCTGCCCAGCCCGACGTCCAGGATCGTCTGGTCGGGGAGCCGCAGGCTGTCGTTCGCCGGCTCGACGATGAAGGTCGTGCCGCCTTGCGCAAGGCTCGTCCGACCCTGCCGGCTGTACGGCCGGCCGCCCAGGAAGCTGAAGCTGGCGCTGCCGTCGAGCTGCCACGGCAGAGCGAAGTTGCTCTGGATCTGCACCACGTGCTTGCGGTCGCCCTGCAGCAGCTGGTCGCCGTTGAGGTGAGCGTTCGGATCGGAGCCCTCCAGGCTGCCGTAGAACGGAGTGTGCTGCGTCTGCTGCAGCGGCCGCGGTATGCGGCCCGTCGACTCCGAGTAGGTGTAGCTCGAGCGCAACGACCAGCCGTTGGAATAGCGCTTGTTGAGGCTGAGGACGATGCCCTCGTACTCCTGCTCGTAGCGGGCCCCGGGCGGCGCCAGCGAGCCCACGCCCGGGCGGTTTCCCTTGCGCACGGTCGGCCGCTCGACGATGCTCGCCAGCTGCAGCTCGCGGCCGGTCGCGGCATCGACGAACGGCACGAAGTCGTAGACGCCGTCGCCGAGGATCTCCCAGCCGATCAGGTTCTTGGTCTCCTTGAAGATGCCCATCACGCCGAGCGCGAAATCGTCACCGAGCTGGTACTCGTAGCCGAGGGCGATCTGGTCGGCCTCGGGCGGCTTCATGTTCGGATCGGGCAGCGCGACGTTGTCGCTGGTGAACTCGCTGAAGGTGTAGAAGTAGCCGTCGGGCGCGTAGCTGTAGGAGTAGATGAACGGTGGCAGGTCGGGAGGCGGCCAGTTCCAGTTGCCGCTGACGTTGCCGTCGAAGTACTTGCCGTAGGACGCCCGCACTACGCCGCGCCGCTGCTTGCCGACCTGCCAGGTGAGCCCGATGCGCGGCGCGATGGTCTCCCACTCGACCACGTTCTCGACGCCCGGGATCACCTCGCCGGTGGGGTTGCCGTCGATGTCGAGCCGGTTATAGGCCGGGATGTCGGAGTTGTCGGCGTCGTAGCGCACCCCGAGGTTGAGCGTCACGGCGTCGGAGATCCGCCAGGAGTCGTCGACGAAGAGCGACAGCGTCTCCGACTCGCTGCCGTAGTAGTGCGGCAGCTGCTCGTACTTGTAGTAGTAGGGATAGCCCGGGTAGTAGTCGTACTTGTAGAGATAGAAGCCGCCGAAGGCCGGCACCACCTCGGTCTTGGCATCGCCCCGGCTGTACTGAACGCCGAACTTGAAGTCGTGGCTGCCCTGTAGGAACTCGTCGGCGTAGTGCGACAGCTTGACGTCCACCTGGTCGCGCGACAGGAAGTAGTCGAAAGGGTAGGTGACTCCACCGGTGACGATGGCCGGGGAGACCGTGCCGTCGAACAGCGGCACCTCGGTGCTGTCGGTCTGCGACCTCCAGAAGTCGTCGCCGGTCCAACCGGCATAGTGGACCTCGAGGAAGGTGTCGTTGGTGAGGACCGACTGCCAGAGCAGGCCCCAGGCGGGGTTATGGCCGAACTCGACCCCGGTCGCGGAGGGAGCGGTCCCGACCTCGCCCGGGTCGTTCCAATCGTAGTCCTCGTAGTGGCCCTTGAAATCGAGCGTGTTGCTGTCGTTCAGGCTGGCCGTCACCCGCAGGTCGTAGCGCCACCACTCGAAGGGCTTGATCAGGCTGGGGTCGGTCCCCGGCTCAGAGAGCGCGTCCTGGCTGTACTCGAGTGCGCCGAAGTACCACAGCTTGTCCTGCTTGATCGGGCCCCCTGCGGTGAGCATCAACAGGCGGAAGACGTCGCGCACGTGCCCGGTGCGTCCCACCGGGCCGTCGACCTCGACGTTGGTGTCGGTGAGCCCGTCGAACTGCTCGGACCAGTTCAGCTTGCCCTTGTGGTCGTTGGTGCCCGACTTGGTGACGACGTTGATCGCCGCTCCCGACATCGATCCGAACTCGGCCGGCGCCCCGACGCCGAGCACCTGGACCTCGGCGATCGTGTCCGGATTGATGTACCACCAGGCGTTGCCGGTGTCGCCCGCGGTGGCGTTCAGGCCATCGATGTTCCACGAGTTCGACGACGTGCTCGAGCCGAACGCCGAGAAGCGGGTGCCGCCCTCGGACGAGCGGCTGATCCCCGGAGCGATCTCCATGTACTCCTGGAAGAACCCTTCGGTGGGGAGGTCCTCGATGAAATCCGCCGAGAAGTTGGAGCCGACCGCGTTCGAGGTCGGATTGATCAGCGGCGCCTCCGACACGACGGTCAGCGCTTCCTCGACGCGCTGCGACGGCCGCAATACGAGGTTCAGGCTGGTCGCCTCGGTGATGCTCACCCGCACCTCGACCGACTCGCTCTCGAAGCCATCCAGGGCGCCCGTTACGGTCACGGCTCCGGGCGGGACCGCGCTGAACGAGAACTTGCCGGTGGCGCTGGTCACGGTGGAACGGTCGACGCGGATCAGCTCGCCGGCCAGGCTGACGGTCACGCCCGGCAGCTCTGAGCCGGCGGCGTCCACGACCTTGCCGCGTATACTGCCGGTCGTCTGACCGGCCGCGGGCTGCACCCAGATCGGCAGAACGGCGAGGCAAGCCAGAAGCATCGGGATTCGTTTCTCCATGCGTCCCCTTTTCCAGCAGCTCCCGGGATGACCCGAGCGCCCCTCTCTGCGCGTCACGTTCGCAAAACTATAGCAAAGGCTTTCCGCCCCTCGGCGCTCCTCGCGGGGCTCTGCGTAGCGGCGCTGGCGGCCTGCTCCGGACCGCCGACGGCGCGTGAGGAGTGGCGTCGCCTGGCGGGTGATCGCGATCCGGCGCGGCTGAACGTCATCTTGATCACGATCGACACTCTCCGGGCCGATCGCCTGTCGTCCTACGGCGGCGAGGTCGCCACGCCCCACATGGACGCCCTGGCGGCCGAGGGCGTGCGCTTCTCGAACGCCGCCAGCGCCGTGCCGTTCACCCTGCCGGCCCACAGCAGCATCATGACCGGCACCTATCCGCCCCATCACGGGGTGCGGGAGAACGTCGGCTACTTTCTCGACGAGAGCGTGCCGACCCTGGCGGAGACGCTGCTCGAGGCCGGCCACTCGACCGGCGGGTTCGTGAGCGCGTTCGTGCTCGACCGCCGCTGGGGCATCGGTCGCGGTTTCGACCGCTACTTCGACGACTTCGAGATCCGCTCGGATACGCAGGTCAACCTCGGCTCGGTCCAGCGGGAGGGCCCGGAGACGATCGGCGAAGCGGTTCGATGGCTCGATCAGCGCCCGCCCGAAGATTCCTTCTTTCTGTGGCTCCATCTGTTCGACCCGCACGACCCGTATACGCCGCCGGAGCCCTTCGAGTCGCGCTACCCGAACCGGCCCTACGAGGCCGAGGTCGCCTATACCGACGCCCTGATCGGCGACTTCCGCGCGCGGCTCGAGGAGCGCGGCCTGCTCGACCGGTCGCTCGTGGTGTTGACCGCCGATCACGGCGAGGGTCTCGGTGACCACGGCGAGAGCTTTCACGGTTTCTTCGTCTACGACTCCACCGTGCACGTGCCGCTGATCGTGCGAGAGCCGTTCGGCGGGCTCGCCGGCAGGGTGGTCGACGCTCCGGTCAGCCACGTCGACCTGATGCCGACGATTCTCGACGCTCTCGGCCTGGAGGCGCCCGGTTCGCTCCAGGGCCGAAGCCTCCTGCCGCTCATGCTGGGCCGCGAAGAGGCAGTCGAGCGCCAGGTCTACTCGGAGTCGTACTACCCGCTCTTCCACTACGGTTGGGCGCCGCTGCGGGCGCTGCGCACCGCCGGTCACAAGTACATCGACGCGCCGGCGGCGGAGCTCTACGATCTGGCCGCCGACCCGGGCGAGGCCGTCAACGTCTTCCGGCACGATCGGGCGCTCGCCTCGCGGCTGGCGGCGCGGCTCGAAGCGCTCCGCGGCGCCGTCGAGCGCGCGGACGTCGAGCCCGGCCGGCGGCCCGACATCGACGAGGCGGCCCTGGCTCGACTCGAAGCGCTCGGCTACGTCGCCGGCCGGGGCGACCTGCCTGACGACGACGTCGACGACCCGCGGGCCGATCCGAAGGACAAGATCGAGATCCATCAGTCGATCATGTGGGCGCAGAGCTTCATCAGCCAGGGGAACCACATCGAGGCCGAAGCCCGGCTCGAGCGGGCGCTCGAGCTCGACTCCGGCTTGATCGACGCCTGGCAGATGCTCGGTCACATCGCTACCAGGAAGGAGGACCACGAACGCGCGATCGAGCTCTTCCGGCGAGCCCTCGCCCTCGACGGCGAGCACAAGAACTCGCTGTTCGGCCTCGCCAACGCCTACCGGCGGCTCGGCCGCAACGAAGAGGCGCTGATCGGCTTCCGCCGGCTGGTGGAGCTGATGCCCCACGACAGCAAGGCCGTCTTGGCCACCACCAATATCGAGGTCGAGCTCGGCAACCGCGACGAGGCGATCGCGCTGCTCGAGGCCGCCGTCGTGCGCGAGGACACGCCACCGATTCTCTTCAACCAGCTCGGCGAGCTGCTGGCGCTCGACGGCCGGCCGGCCGAGGCCCGGCGGAGATTCGAGACCGCCATCGAGCGCAACGACCTCCTCGCCCAGCCGCGCTTCAATCTGGCGGTGCTCGCCGAGGAGCGCGGGGAGATCGACGAGGCCCTCCGGCTCTACGAGGAGACCGTCGCCCGGGCCCCGGGCCACTACCAGGCCCACTTCAACCTCGGCCGCCTCTGGGGGCGCCGGGGGGACCTCGACAAGCAGCAGGTCCACTTCGAAGCCGCGCTCGCCGCCAACCCGGGGTTCGTCGTCGGGCACTACTACCTCGCCAAGCTGCTGATGGACCGCGGAGCGGACCTGGAGCGGGCCGAAGAGCTCGTCCGGGCCGGCCTCGACCAGGACCCCGAGGGCGAGGCCGGCCCGCTCGGCTACTTCGTGCTCGCCGACATCCTGAACCGGCAGGGACGGCCGGACGAGGCGGTGGATGCGGTCGAGCGGGGGCGCCGGCTTCAGACCCGGGACGGGTAGGCGAAGCTCGACTATCATGCGTGCCGAGTGGGCCTCTGGCGCAGACACATCCTGCCGCGCATCGTCGACGCCGCCACCGGCATCGAGTCGACCCGTCGGACGCGGGTCAACGTGATGCCGTGGGTCCGCGGCCGGGTGCTCGAGCTCGGCGCCGGCTCGGCGCACAACCTGCCGCTGATGGACGCCGAGCAGATCGACCGGGTCTGGATGCTCGACCCCGAGCCGCTCGGCTGGAAGCTGGCGCGCGAGCGGGTCGAGGCGGTCGACTTCGAGGTCGAGTTCCTCGAGGCCGAGGCCGAAGAGATCCCGCTCGACGACGGCTCGGCCGACACCGTGCTCACCACCTATGCCCTCTGCACGGTTTCCGAGCCGCTCACCGCCCTCGCCGAGGTGCGGCGTGTCCTGCGGCCGCACGGCGAGCTCGTCTTCTGTGAGCACGGTTTGGCGGACGACCCGTCGCTGGCCCGACTGCAGAACCGCCTCCAGCCGCTGTGGGGCCGCCTGGCTGGCGGCTGCCACCTGAACCGCCCGATCGCCCGTCTGATCGAAGACGCCGGCTTCACCCTCGGCGAGCTTCAGACCGGCTTCTTTCCCGGCCCGCGCACCCTGCGCTACACCTACTGGGGCACCGCCAGGCTCTGATTCGGGGACAGGTTGACTATTTCATTCCGCATGACGGCGGCGGACACCGCAACCGCGGCGGTCGCCGACGTTTCGTAGCGCCCCGGGGGCGTGAAGTCGCCATCGAGTCACGGGATCCGTAAGCCGACACGAAATAGACGACCTGTCCCCGAATTACGTGAGACGATTGGCGCCGCATTGCCATTCCGGTAGTTCCGAGGGAGGTTTCGATGAGTGCTCTCAAGAGTCTGTCCTGGGCTGTGCCGGCGGTTCTTATCTGCCTGGCCGCCGCCCCCGTTCCCAGCACCGCGGCGCCGCTCCCGCCACAGAGCGAGGAGGCCGATGGCGAGCCGGAAGAGAAGGAAGAAGACAAACAGGTCGCTCCGGCCCCACCCCGCGGCGAGGGCGAGGGCGAAGGGCCGTTCGAGCGCTTGATTCTCCGCGGCGTGACGATGATCGACGGCACCGGCGCTCCCCCGCTCGGGCCGGTCGACATCGCGATCGAAGGCAATCGCATCGAAGAGATCGAGGTGGTCGGCACGCCCGGCCTCGGCATGAAGGAGGACAAGCGGCTCGAAGACGCGACCCGGGAGATCGATGCCGAGGGTTGGTACGTGATGCCGGGCATCGTCGATCTCCATGCCCACACCGGCGGCGTGCCCAAGGCGCCGGAGGCCGAATACGTCTACAAGCTCTGGCTGGCCCACGGCGTCACCACCGTCCGCGGCGTGCCCACCGGCAAGCTCGAGTGGGCCCTCGGTGAGCGGGCGCGCAGCGCCAAGAACGAGATCGTGGCTCCGCGCATCGTCTCGTACCAGCGCCCGGGATCCGGAGAGGAGTGGAAGGACAAGAACATCCGCACGCCCGACGACGCCCGCGCGTGGGTGCGCTACGCCAGGAAGAAGGGCGTCGACGGGCTCAAGCTGGGCGCCTACCCGCCGGCGATCATGGCGGCGCTGATCGACGAGGCCAACAAGAACGGCATGGGATCGACCGCCCACCTCGGCCAGATGGGCGTCGCCCAGATGAACGCCATCGACGCGGCGCGCCTCGGCATGGGCGGCATGACCCACTTCTACGGTCTGTTCGAGTCTCTCTACAAGGATCACGACGTGCAGCCGTGGCCGGCCGACATGAACTACCTGGACGAGCAGCACCGATTCGGTCAGGTAGCGCGCCAGTGGAACCTGATCCACCCGCGCGGCAGCGACGCCTGGAACGCGCTCCTCGACGAGTTCCTCGAGCTCGACTTCTACATCAACCCGACGATGACCATCTACTCGGCCGGACGCGACGTGATGCGCGCGCGCAACGCCGACTGGCACGACAAGTACACGCTCCCCTCGCTCAACGAGTTCTTCGTGCCGAACCGCGAGGACCACGGCTCCTACTGGTTCGACTGGACGACCTGGGACGAGGTGGCCTGGCGCAAGTTCATGCAGGTCTGGATGAGCTTCCTCAACGACTACAAGAACCGCGGCGGCAAGGTGACCGTCGGCTCCGACTCGGGATTCATCTACCAGACCTACGGCTTCGGCACCATCTGGGAGCTCGAGCTTCTTCAGGAAGCCGGCTTCCATCCGCTCGAGGTGATCCGCGCCGCCACCATGCACGGCGCCATGGAGATCGCCAAGCCCACCGGCAAGCCGATCGAGTACGGCGTCATCCGCGAGGGTTTCCTGGCCGACCTCGTCCTGCTCGAGGAAAGCCCGATCCACAACCTGAAGGTCCTCTACGGCACCGGCGCCGTGCGCCTGAACGACGAGACCCAGGAGGTCGAGCGGATCGGCGGCGTGCGCTACACGATCAAGGACGGCATCGTGTACGACGCCAAGAAGCTGCTCGAAGACGTCGCGGCGATGGTCGAGGCGCAGAAGGGGGAGCGTGCCGAGAAAGACACGAAGTACGCACCATAGGCGCGACCGGTACGGCCTCGTGCCGTTCGGTGAAGGGGTAGCGCCCGGACCCGCGCCGGGCGAATCGGACGGATCGCCCCCCACGGGTGGGGCGCAACCAGCCGCCCCGGCGAGGGTTACTTAGGGCGCATAGTTCTGAGAGACTCGGCCAGAGGCCGGATGCCCATCCCTTCGCCCTTCCACTCCCGCACCTCGAAGCTCTGCCACAGCCTGTTGTGGAAGGACTGGGCCGGCTATTACGCGGTCCGCTCGTACACCGACTGCCACGAGCCCGAGTACTTCGCCTTCCGGCACTCGGCGGGGCTGCTCGACGTCACGCCGCTCTTCAAGTACGAGGTCCATGGACCCGACGCGCCGCGGTTTCTC
>JAHEKO010000099.1:0-1892 GCA_024638355.1 Acidobacteriota bacterium | reverse complement strand
TGCCGGTGAGCGCCTGGCGCGACGGCCGGCCGATCTACGCTCCGGACGGCCGCTGGATCGGCATGGCCACGAGCGGCGCCTGGTCGCCGACGCTGAAGCAGAACCTGGCGCTGGCGCAGATCCGCTCCGAATTCGCCACGGCCGGCACGCGGCTGAAGATCGAGATCACCGCCGAGTACCGCCGGCACCAGGTCGCCGCGACGGTCACCGCGCTGCCCTTTTTCGATCCACCGAGGAAACGGGCATGAGCTACGACGCGATCGTCATCGGCGGCGGCCACAACGGTCTCGTCTGCGCGGCCTACCTGGCGCGCGCGGGCAAGAAGGTCGTGGTGCTCGAGCGGCGTCACGTTCTGGGTGGAGCGGCGGTCACCGAGGAGCTCTACCCCGGCTTCAAGTTCTCGGTCGCCTCCTACGTGGTCAGCCTCTTCCGGCCGGGCATCATTCGCGATCTCGATCTGCCGTCCCACGGCCTGGAGCTGATCCCGCTCGAGACCGCCTTCTCGCCGCAACCCGACGGCCCGGGCCTCTGCCGCTGGGTCGACCCGGAGCGCACGCGCCGCGAGATCGCCCGCTTCAGCGTCAAGGATTCGGAGGTCTATCCCGAGTTCGGCCTGGCGATGACCAAGATGGCCCGCTTCGCCAAGGGGGCCATCGACAAGGCGGCGCCCGACCCGGCGTCGCTCAACCCGCGGGAGCTGCTCGAGCTGTGGCGATTCAGCGACGAGCTCCGCACCGCCGATCCCGAGTCGCTCTACATGCACCTGAAGCTCTTCACCATGAGCTCGGCCGACTTTCTCGACCAGTGGTTCGAGTCGGACGCGCTCAAGGCGCCCATGTCGGTGAGCGGCATCATCGGGACCTACCTGGGGGTCCGCTCGCCGGGCACGGCCTACGTTCTCCTCCATCACTACATGGGCGAGATCGACGGCGCGTTTCGTTCGTGGGGCTACTCGAAGGGCGGCACCGGCGGCCTCAGCCTCGCCTGCGCCCGCGCCGCCGAGTCGTTCGGCGCCGAGATCCGCACCGAGGCGCCGGTCGATCACGTGCTGCTCGACAATGGCCGGGCGCGCGGCGTGGTGCTCGCGAACGGCGACGAGCTGCGCGCCCGCACCGTCGTCTCGAGCTGCGACCCGAACCTCACCTTCCTGCGCCTCGTCGGCGAAGAGCATCTGGACTCCGACTTCGCCACCGCGATCAAGCGCTACAAGCTGCGCGGCAGCTCGGGCAAGGTCAATCTGGCTGTCGATCGCCTGCCCGAGTTCACCGGTCGCAGTGGTAGCGCCCACCTGCGCGGCGACATCGCCATCGCGCCCTCGGTGGACTACCTCGAGCGCGCCTACGACGAGGCGAAGTACGGCGACTTCTCGTCGCGGCCCTATCTGAACGTCGTCATCCCCTCGGTCGTCGACCCGAGCGTGGCGCCTCCCGGCAAGCATGTCGTCTCCTGCTTCGTGCAGTACGCGCCCTACCACATCAAGGAGGGCGCCGAGCACTGGCCCGAGAAGCGCGAGGCCTTCGGCGACGCCGTGGTCGAGACCCTGGCCGAGTATTGCCCGGGGCTCGAGGAGTCGATCCTCTACCGCCAGGTGCTCACCCCCTGGGATCTCGAGCAGCAGTTCGGCCTCAGCGAGGGCAACATCTTCCAGGGCGAGCTGAGCCTCGAGCAGCTCCTCTTCCAGCGCCCGACCGCCGGCTGGGCGCGCTACAGGACGCCGGTCACGAACCTCTGGATGTGCGGCTCGGGCACCCACCCCGGCGGCGGCATCATGGGCGCCTCGGGGCAGCTCGCGGCCGCGGCGCTGCTCGGGTCGGGGGAGCTGTGAGCGAGCGCCGGCAGACGATCGTGATCGGCGGCGGCCACAACGGCCTGATCGCCGCGACCCTCCTGGC
>JAHEKO010000579.1 GCA_024638355.1 Acidobacteriota bacterium | reverse complement strand
GCCGCCCAGGCTCCCATCGCCGCCGGATAGGCGAAGCCGATGGAGCCGAGATAACCCGACATCAACACCGACTGGCCGGTGCACTCGAAGTAGCGTCCGAACGAGTAGGTGTTGTTGCCGACGTCGACGGCGATGATCGCGTGCTCCGGCACCCGGCGATTCATCGCCGCGAAGACCGCGGCCGAGCTGACGCCGCGCCCGCGCTCCTCGGACTGCCGCCGCTCCTTCTCCTGCCGCCAGATCCGCCAGCGCTCGGCGATCTGCGGCCGCTGATCCTCGGCGTCGACGCGGCCACCGAGAGCCTCGCGGAGAAGCCCGACCGTAACGCCGATCTCGCCCCACACCGGCACCTCGACGCCGTGGAACTTGCCCAGGATCATGGGATCGTAGTCGACCTGGATCGTCGGCCGCTTGGGCGTGATTCCGGTGTGGTTGCTGAAGCTGGCGCCCAGAACGAGAAGGGCGTCGGATTCGTTCATCATCCAGCTGGCGATCGGCGTGCCGGATCGCCCGAGGACGCCGCAGCCGAGCGGATGGTGGTCCGAGATCAGCCCCTTGCCCTTGAAGGTGGTCACCACCGGGCAGCCCAGCATCTCGGCCAGCTCGACGACCGCCGGCATGTGGAAGCGCGCGCCGTGGCCAACGATGATCACCGGACGCCGGGATTCCGCCAGCAGCTCGACGGCTGCCGCCACCGACTCGGCGGGCGGGGCGATCTCGCGCGGGGTCAGCCGTCCGCTCGGCCCGCCCGCCTTCGCCGTCTCGGCCGCCGGGAGGGTCTGCACCTCGTCGGGGAAGATCAGATGCGAGACCCCCCGATTCAAGATCGCGCTCTTGGCGGCGAGGTTGGCCAGCTCGGCGTGGCGGCTGGTGTGCAGCACCGGCTGGCTCCACTGCGCGACTTTGCCGAACGCTGCCGCCAGGTCGACCTCCTGGAACGCCCCGGGGCCGAGCACCTGCGTGTCGACCTGGCCGGTCAGCGCGATCACCGGCGAGCGGTCGACGTTGGCGTCCCACAGCCCGGTCAGTAGATTGGTCGCTCCCGGCCCGGCGATGGCCAGGCAGGCGGCCGGCCGGCCGGTGAGCTTGCCGTAGGCCGACGCGGCGAACGAGGCCGCGCCCTCGTGGCGGATGCCGAAGTAGCGGAGCGCTCCCGCCTGCTCCTGGCGGCGGAGGGCGTCGGCCAGGCCCAGGTTCGAGTGCCCCACCATGCCCCACACCGCCACGATCCCCCAGTTGACGAGCGTCTCCGCGATCACGTCGCTCGCCGTGGCCTGGTGGGCCGCCTCCTCGGGAAGCGCCACGTAGACGCCGTCGTCGCGCACCTCGACGGGAAAGGTCTCGACGCCGTCGTCGAAGCCCGGCGCCTTGCCGGTGAGCGGGTCGTAATCCCAGCCGTGCCACGGGCAGCGCAGCAGCCCGTTCTCGATCGAGCCCTCGCCCAGGGGGCCGCCTTGATGGGGGCAGCGGTTGTCGAGCGCGCCGAACTCGCCTTCGAAGCGGGTCATGCAAAGGGTGCGGTGGGCGCAGGTGACCGGCTTGACGCGGCCCTCGGCGAGCTCGTCCGGATCCAGGACCTTCCGCCACTTCATGTCGCTCTCTCGCCGATCCGCCATCACCTTTCCCTTCTCGTCTCGAGCTAGAGGGGCACCACGCCGCCGTAGCCGACGCCGGTGAGATAGGCGACGTCGCGCTTCCAGGTCGTCAGGTCGTTGACCCGCAGCTGGTTGAGGTGGGTGTGCCCGCACGCCCGCGCCAGGAGCTTCATCAGCTCGACCGCCGACTCGAAGAAGCGGGCGAGCCGCTCGGCTCCCTCGTCGACCGGCAGCCGCGCGCGCAGATGCTCCTTCTGGGTGGCGATGCCGACCGGGCAGTTGTTGGTGTGACACGCCCGCATGCCGAGGCAGCCGATCGCCTGGATCGCCGCGTTCGATACCGCCACGCCGTCGGCGCCGAGCGCCATCGCCTTGGCGAAATCGGCGGGAGTGCGCAGCCCGCCGGTGATGATGAGCGTCACCCGCCCGCTCGCTCCGCGCCGATCCAGATGGGTGCGAGCGCGGGCCAGCGCCGGCAGGGTCGGCACCGAGATGTTGTCGCGGAAGATGCGTGGCGCCGCGCCGGTGCCGCCACCGCGCCCGTCGAGGATGACGTAGTCGACGCCGACGCGCAGCGCCGCGTCGATGTCGTCCTCGACGTGCTGGGCCGAGAGCTTGAACCCGATCGGAATGCCGCCCGTGAGCTCACGGACCTCGTCGGCGAAGTGGCGGAAGCCGTCCTCGTCATCCCACTCCGGGAAGCGGGCGGGCGAGACCGCCCCCGTCCCCTCTTCGAGGCCGCGCACCTCGGAGATCTTGCCCTTGTTCTTCTCCGCCGGCAGATGGCCGCCGGTGCCCGTCTTCGCCCCCTGACCGCCCTTGAAATGAAAGGCCTGCACCCGCGACAGCTTGTCTTTCGAGAAGCCGAAGCGCGCGGAGGCCAGCTCGTAGAAGTAGCGGCTGTTGGCCTCCTGCTCCTCGGGCAGCATGCCGCCCTCGCCCGAGCAGATGCCGGTGCCGGCCAGCTCCGCCCCCT
>JAHEKO010000098.1:7528-10120 GCA_024638355.1 Acidobacteriota bacterium | reverse complement strand
GAGTGGAAGCCGGCCTCGGACTCCGAGGACGTCTTCGAGGGCCGCAGCCGCGAGACCGGCGAGCGCCGGTGGACCGGCACCCGCTTCGACCTCGTCTTCGGCTCCAACTCCGAGCTCCGGGCGATCGCCGAGGTCTACGGCAGCGCCGACGCCGAGCAGACGTTCGTGCAGGACTTCGTCGCGGCGTGGGACAAGGTCATGAACCTCGATCGCTTCGACCTCGCATGATCTGAGTCGCTCGATCCGACGGCCGGAGGGTGGACTCGCGTCGGCCTTCCGGTCGTCATTCGATCGAGCGCATTCGAGCTCGTAGCGCGGGGGCGCGGCGACGAACGATCGGCCCGGGAGAGTCCACCTCTCCTGAGACGCCGCGGCCGGTCAGGCTACAATCGCTCGCGGAACGAACCAGGTGGCGAAGAAGAGAGACTCCAGCCGGCCACAGGCCGGCTACACATCCAGGATCCGCGAGGCCGTATCACGCTTCGTGGACGACCTGCCGTCCGACGAGCCCTTCGAGGCGGCGAGGTCGGCACGCCGAGGGCTCAAGAGGAAGGAACGCCGGCGCGTCGTTCAGAGCGCGCTCGAGCGTCACTTCGCCAAGGCCGAGCTCATGCCCTACCAGGCGGAGCTCATCAAGCTGCTGCAGCACCTCGAGACCACGGGCAGGAAGATCATCGTCCTCTTCGACGGCAGGGACGCCTCGGGCAAAGGCGGCACCATCCGCCGGGTGGTTCGGTACTTGAACGAGAAGCGCTATCGGGTCGTCGCGCTGGGCAAGCCGACCGAGCTGCAGAGGACCGAGCTGCACATGAAGCGGTATATCGAGCGGTTCCCGCACGCCGGCGAGATCGTGCTCTTCGACCGCAGCTGGTACAACCGCGCGATGGTGGAGCCGGTCATGGGCTTTTGCACGCCGCGCCAGTATCGCGACTTCATTCGGCGCGTCGTCGGCTACGAAGAGCGGATCCTGGCCGACGGGACCACCAACCTCATCAAGCTCTACTTCTCGGTCTCCAAGGAGGAGCAGCGCCGTAGATTCGAGCGCCGCCGCAACGACCCGCTGAGACAGTGGAAGCTGAGCGAGGTGGATCTCCAGGCCCAGGCGCTGTGGGACGAGTTCACCGAGAAGAAGTACCGGCTCTTGCAGAAGACCCACACCTCGGCGTCCCCGTGGTGGATCATCCGTTCCGACAACAAGCATCTCGCTCGCCGCGAGACGCTGAAGCTGATCCTCAAGGTCAACACCTACCGGGGGCGCAGCCGGAAGCTCGAGTTCGAGCCGGACCCGAACATCGTGATCCCGGGGGACCGCGAGCTCAAGCTCATGCAAAAACAGCGCAAGAAGCACGGTCGCTTCCTGGGCTAGCTTGTCTTTCGAACACCGGGAGGAACCAGGACTGTGACGTTCCCAATCGGCTTTCTGTTCGCCCTGCTGGCGGTGATGGTCTACCTGTTTCTCACCGAGAAGCTCCCCGTGGACCTGACGGCGTTTCTCGGGCTGGTGATCCTCGTCTTCGCCGGCTATCTCACCCCGGGCGAGGCGTTCACCGGGTTCTCCTCGCCGGCCGTGATCACCATGCTGAGCGTCTTCATCGTCGGCGCCTCGCTGCTCGAGACCGGCGTGGCGGACATCATCGGCGGCCGGATTCACGCGATCGTCGGCAGTAGCGAGACGCGCCTGATCATCGTGTTGATGATCACCTGCGGGGTCCTCTCCGCCTTCATGAACAACATCGCCGCCACCGCCGTGTTGATGCCAGCGGTGGCCACCATCGCCCGCCGCGCCGGGCTGGCCCCGTCGAGGTTGTTCATGCCCCTGGCCTTCGGCGCGATCCTGGGCGGCACGACGACGCTGGTGGGAACGCCGCCGAACATCCTCGCCGCGCAGATGCTCGCCGAAAGGGGGCTCGAGCCGTTCTCCCTCTTCGACTTCACGCCGTTGGGGATCGCGATACTCGCGCTCGGCGTGGTCTTCATGCTCACCCTCGGCCGCAAGCTCCTGCCGGTGCGCGAGCAGCACGACATGGCGGCCGTCGAGTCTCGTGACCTGTCGCAGGTCTACAAGCTCAAGGAACATCTCTTCTCGATTCGTCTCCCCGCCGACACGCCTCTCGAAGGCAAGACCCTGGCCCAGACCCGTCTCGGCAACACGCTCGGCATCAAGGTGCTCACCATCATCCGGGAGGGCGGCAAGCGGCTGGTCGCCGAGGGCGACTCCGCGCTGCACGGCGGCGACGTGCTGTTCGTGGACAGCCGATCCGCGGATCTCGAGGAGCTCCTTCGGATGCAGGAGCTCGAGGTCGACGAGATCAAGCCCGAGGAGCTGCCGGCCCCCGTGCGCGGGGTGGGAGGCGTGCGCGCCCGCATCGTCGGCGGGTCGTTGCTGATCGGTCACAGCCTGCGAGATCTCCGGTTCCGGGATCGATTCGGCCTGGTCATCGTGGGAATCGGCCGCGATGGCAGCTTCCAGAGCCTCGATCTCGGTGGCTGGGTGCTGGAAGCGGGTGACGAGATTCTCGCGCTGGGCTCGCTCGAGCGCATCGACGAGCTGTCCTCGCATCCCGACTTCGAGGTGCTCGAGACCGGGCTCGC
>JAHEKO010000098.1:0-7428 GCA_024638355.1 Acidobacteriota bacterium | reverse complement strand
GTGCTGTCGCAGGCGGACCAGGCGCCGCGCCGGCTCAGCAAGGCGAAGTGGGCCTTCGGCGCGCTGCTGTTCATGGTCGTGCTCGTCGCCACGGGCTACCAGCCCATTCACGTCGCCGCGTTCACCGCCGCTTCGCTGACGATCCTCTTCGGCGCGCTCACCATGCCGCAGGCCTATCGAGCCATCGAGTGGAAGGCCATCTTCCTCGTCGCGGCGGTTCTGCCGGTCGGCATGGCGATGGAGCGCACGGGAGCCGCGATGTTCCTCGCCGACGGCGTGACCCAGATCGCCGGGCCGCTGGGCAACCACGCGACCCTGGCGGCGCTCGTCGTGCTCGCGAGCCTGCTCTCTCAGGGACTCGACGGCGCCCCGGCCGTCGTTCTCCTGGCACCGGTGGTCATCAACACCGCCGAGAGCCTCGGAGTGAGCCCCTACCCGATGATGATGGGCGTGAGCCTGGCCGCTTCGGCGGCCTTCATGACTCCGTTCTCCCACAAGGCGAACCTCCTCGTCATGGGCGCCGGCGGTTACCGGTCGAGCGACTACCTCAAGGTGGGCACGCCGCTGACGCTGCTGCTGTTCGTGCTGCTCGTTCTGCTGGTGCCGGTGTTCTTCCCCTTCTAGGCGGCTACACTCGAACCGGATCGCCAAGGAGGCAGGATGAGCAAGGTCGAGCAGAACGATGGAGATCGCGTCCTCGAATCGCATTCGGAGCTGGAGCGAGCGTGAGCCGGCCAAAGAAGTACTCGGACATCGACTTCCGGCCGCCGCAAGAGATCGCCGACCTCGCCGCCAAGGGTCTCGAGCTGCGCAAGCAGCACGGACGCGGCGGCACCGAAGTGGGAGTGGCCCGCGCGCGCGACCTGAAGAATAGAGAGAACCTGTCGCCCGAGACCATCGAGCGCATGGTGTCCTACTTCGCGCGTCACGAGGTCGACAAGAAGGCCACCGACTTCGGCAACGACGAGGACCCCTCGGCCGGCTACGTCGCCTGGCTGCTCTGGGGCGGCGACCCCGGCCGCGAGTGGGCCGAGCGCGTCAAAGAGCAGATGGAAGAGAAGGACGCCGCGGCGGAGTAACGCCGGGACCCCGGGAAAACCGGGAGAGGCGCTCTGGTCTTCGTGCCCGGAAGCGCTGGACGATCAGGGGCGACCCGGCTCCGCCCGCGGAGCCCGGTGCGTCACTTGCCTTCGGTCTCTGCCTCGACCCTCGCGGCACGAGCCGCCACCTCGCGCGCCCGGACCACTCCGAGGAAGACGACGCCCGTCATGACGAGGCCGAAGGCGAAGATCGAAAACAGCTGCGCAGCTACCGTCACCGCTGACGACTCCCACCGAGACGGACGCGAACGCCCACCCAGAAGGTCAAGATCGACGGCACCCAGATTCCGACGAAGATTCCATAGTCGTGGTTGACGAGGAACCACAGCACCACGCTCGCCACGAAGCTGGCGAACGCCGCGATTAGGAAGGGAGCGTCTACTCGATCGAACATCGACCATTCCTCCTCTGTTGGTGAGTACCGGCGCGCTTCTCGTTTCCGCCGGCGCGATCCCAAGAGTCGATCGAGACCCGTCTCGAGTCCCTTCTTCCCTGAAGAAGGGCCCTCCAACTCGCGTTCTCGGTACCGGCGGATCGACCGTACGGTACCTCAGGGTCGTGCCGATGTGCAAAGGAAGGGCAGATCCGCAACCCCCTCGTCGGGCGCGCCGCGGGAACCTTCCCCTCGATTCATGCCTCTCATGCAAGTAGATTCGAGGGCACCGGCCGAGGGCCGGGATGAGCCGTTCTCCCGAAAGCCCAGGGCCGGGGTCCACGAGGTCTCGCTGGAGGAAACCGAACGATGAATCATCGAACGCTTCTCGCCGCGGCGCTTCTCTGCTTCCTGCCCTCGGCGCGGGCGGCGGGCGAGCAGCTCGATCTCGCCGCGGTCATGGCTCGCGCCCGCGACCAGGCGCGGGAGGTGACGGCCGCCCGGGCGCGGGCGCAGGCCGGCGCTGAACGAGTTCGACAGGCCAAAGCGCACCGGCTGCCGCGGGTGAGCCTGCAGGAGATCTGGATCCGCACGGACTCGCCGGCCGAGGCCTTCGCCCTGCTACTCAATCAGAAGCGTTTCTCGCTTCCGGAATTCGCTGCCGGCGATCCGAACAACCCCGACGCGATCGAGAACGCCCTGACCCGGCTCGAGATCACGCTCCCGCTCTACACCGGCGGCGAGATCTCCAGTCGCGTCCGCCAGGCGCAGCTCGCCGCCGAGGGGGCGATGGAAAGCGCGGCCTGGATCGAAGAGGGCGCGGCTCTGGCCGGCGCCGAGGCCTACATCCGGCTGACCCAGATCCGCGAGCAGATCGAGCTGCTGGAGAGCTCGCTCGAGACGGTGCGCGCCCACGTGAAGCTGGCTCGCGCCTACGTGGACCAGGGAATGCTCGTGCGTTCCGAGCTGTTGCGGGCCGAGGTCGAGCAGGCCGGCATCGAGGATCTCCTGAGCCGGGCGCGCGGACAGGCCAAGGTGGCGGAGGCCAACCTCTCCTTCCGCCTCGCACTGGACTTCTCCACCCCCTGGCAGCTCGAGCCGCTCGCCGACCCGCCGCCTCTGGGCGAGCCCCTCGACGGGTGGCTGGGCAGCGCCGAGACTCGCCCCGACCTCGAGGCGGCCCGGAGAAGGCTCGACGCGGGCGAGCTGGAGGTGAAGGTCAGCCGTTCGGGCCGCCTGCCCAAGGTAGGGCTCGTGGTGCGCGGAGATCTGAACGACGAGAGCCTCTTCGGTTCGAGGGGCGACTCGACCGCCGTCATGGCGGTGGCCAGCGTCGATCTCTTCAGCGGAGGGCGCCACCGCGCCGCGGCGGCGGCGGCCCGCGCCGAGGTGGAGGCGGGTCGCAGCGAGATCGAGCAGTTCCGCGAAGGGATCCGCCTCTCGGTAAAGGACGCGTACGAGCAGGCGGCCAGCGCCCGGGAGCGGCACCGCACGGCGCGAACGGCCCAGGCGGCGGCGCGCGAGGCCGAGCGCATCATCGGGGAGCGGTTCGACAAGGGGGTCGTCAAGACGATCGATCTGCTGGACGCCACCACGGCGCGCCGGGAGGCCGACACCCGCGAGCTGATGGCTCGCACCGAGGCGCATCTCGCGAGCCTCACCCTGGCGGTCCGGGCCGGGCGGCGACCGGAGAGCGTGTTGCCAACGAACGACGACCGGGATTCCTCGGAAGCAGAAACGAGCACGGAATGATGAAAGCCAGAAAAGAACAGACCAACGCTCGTAGGATCGCGCTTCTCGGCGTCGTTCTGGTCGTGGTCGGCGCCTGCGGCGGGGGTGAGTCGGCCTCGCCGGAGCCGAGTGCCTCCGTGACCGTCAAGGCTGCCCTCGCGCGAGCGGAACGCATCGAGGTAGCAAAGGAGATCGAGCTCTTCGGCGCCGTCGAAGCGGAGAAGACGACCGCCGTCTCGACACGGGTGATGGCCATGATCACGGCCGTCCGGGTGCAGGCCGGCGACAGGGTGCGCAAGGGCCAGCTTCTTCTCGAGATCGATCCCCAAACGGCCCGGGGACAGCTCTCCCAGGCAGCGGGCGCCCTCGCGCAGGCCCGCGCCGCTCTGGCTCTGGCCGAGCGCAACTACGAGCGCTTCCAGGCACTGGCCTCTGCCGAGGCCGCTTCCGAGCTCGAGCTGGACATGGCTCGCATGCAGTACGAGCAGGCTCGGGGTGCGGTGGAACAAGCGGAGGGTGCGGTCGCCGCCGCTTCCTCGGTCGCGGCGGACTCTCGGGTCGTGGCGCCCTTCCCGGGCCGGGTCGTGCGGAAGATGGTCGAGGTCGGAGATCTCGCGGCTCCCGGCCGGCCGCTGCTCATCCTCGAGTCGGACGGCAATCGGCGGCTCGCGCTGTCGGTTCCCGAGAGCGTCATGGCTCGAGCCGAACTGGCCATCGGGGACGAGCTCGCCATTCGCATCGACAGCCGCCCCGATCTCGGCACCGTCGCCGCCCCGGTCATCGAGATGTCGCCGGCAGCCGATCCCGTCAGCCACTCCTTCGAGGTCAAGGTCGCTCTTCCCTTCGAGGGGATTCCCAGCGGCGCCTCGGGGCGGGCCTCGGTCGAGACGGGCCGGCGCACGATTGTCGCCATCCCGGAGGCCGCGGTCATTCATCAGGGCGGACTCTCTCTGGTGGTCGTGCGCGACGCCGACGGCCGCGCCGCTTCCCGGGTCGTCACGCTGGGGGAGGCCCTGGCGAGCGACCGGATCGAGGTCCTTTCGGGCCTCACCGGGGGCGAGACGCTGGCCCTCGGCCTGGGCGCGGTGCCGCCGCCCGAGGCCTCTCTCGAGAACGTCGAGCCGACCGGGGAACGCGGGTCGTGAGTGCCGAGCAGAGCCAGCACCCGACGCCAGCGGCGGAAGCGGCCAAGCGGGAGGCCCTGCGGCTCAAGCTGACGCGCCGTCCGCTGGGAGCCTCGGGGCGGATCGCCCAGGCCTTTCTCGAGTCGAAGCTGACGCCGCTCCTGGTAGTGGCCTCGCTGCTGGTCGGCGCCTTCGCGGTGCTGGTCACCCCGCGCGAAGAGGAGCCCCAGATCAAGGTACCGATGATCGATGTCTTCGTCGGCTTCCCCGGCGCAACCGCCCGGGAGATCGAACGGCGCATCATCTCGCCCATCGAGAAGGCGATCTACGAGATCGACAACGTCGAGTTCGTCTACTCCACCTCCCAGCCTTCCCAAGGGATGATCATCGCTCGTTTCGTGGTCGGCAGCGATCCCGACGAGGCGGTCGTACGGGTCCAGGCCAAGGTGGCCGAGGTCTCCGCCGGCCTGCCGGAGGGCGCGATACCGCCGGTGATCGCGCCCCGCTCGATCGACGACGTACCCGTCCTGGCGTACACCCTGTGGTCTCGCGAAGCGAGTCCGCTGGAACTGCGGCAGGTCGCGCAGGAGCTCAAGACCGAGCTCACGCGGCATCCGTGGGTGGCTCAGGTCTGGGTGATCGGCGGGCAACGGCGTGCCGTTCGGGTCCGCTTCGACCGCGAGCGGCTCGCCTCGCACAACGTCTCTCTTCTGCAGGTCTACAGCGCTCTCACCGGCTTGAACTGGCGCCTGCCGGCCGGCCGCTTCGCCACCGCCGACACCGAGACCGAGGTGGAAGTGGACAGCTACTTCCGCTCGGCCCGGCAGGTGGCGTCGGCCGTGGTGGGCGTCTACGGCGGCCGCCCGGTCTACTTGCGCGATCTGGCGGACGTCAGCGACGGCGCGGACGAAGCCGCGGAGTACGTCTGGATGATGGCGGGAGCCGGCGGCGGTGAGAAGGGCATGCCCACCGGCCTCGACGCGCCCGCGGTCACCGTAGCGGTGGCCAAGAAGCCGGGCACCAACGCCGTCGAGCTCGTCACCGAGCTCGACTCCCGGCTCGCAGCCCTGACCGGGCCGGTGATCCCGGCCAACATCCGAGTGACCAAGACCCGCGACTACGGCTTCACCGCCGGCGAGAAATCCTCCGAGCTCATCAAACACCTGTGGATAGCGACCCTGGCCGTGGTCATCTTGATGGCCCTCGCCCTGGGCCGCCGCGAAGCGGTCGTCGTCCTGGTGGCGGTGCCCACGACTCTGGCGATGACGCTCGCCGCCTCCTACCTCTTCGACTACACCTTGAACCGGGTCACGCTATTCGCCTTGATCTTCGCCATCGGCATCCTGGTCGACGACGCCATCGTCGTGGTCGAGAATATCCACCGCCATTTCGAGCTGGGCTGGACCAACCCGCGCCAGGCGACCGTGTACGCCACCGACGAAGTCGGCAACCCGACCATCCTGGCGACCTTCGCGGTGATTGCGGCGCTGCTGCCGCTCGCCTTCGTCTCCGGCCTGATGGGCCCCTACATGAGGCCGATCCCGATCAACGCCTCGGCGGCGATGCTCTTCTCCCTGGTGGTGGCGTTCGTCGTCTCCCCCTGGCTCACCTACAAGCTCTTCCACAAGAAGGCCGAGGCGCTGGCCGGCGATCGACAGCGCGCACCCGGGCAGCCCGAACGTGAGCCCGACGCCGAGACACCCAGCGAAACCCGGCTCCAGCGCGCCTATGAAGGTCTCTTCGAGCCGCTTCTGGCCAGGGCCTGGCGGCGCTGGGTGTTGCTCGCCGCGGTCGCCTTCCTGCTGCTCGCCTCGGTGGTGCTGCTCCCGCTGCGCTGGGTCAAGGTCAAGATGCTCCCCTACGACAACAAGAGCGAGGTCCAGGTGGTGATCGACATGCCGGAGGGGTCGACCCTGGAAGAGACCGCCGGCGTGGCCAGATCCCTGGCCCGGGAGGCTCGTCTCATGCCGGAGGTCACCGACGTTCAGATCTACGTCGGGACCTCCGCGCCGTTCAACTTCAACGGTCTGGTGCGCCACTACTTCCTGCGCTCCGGTCCTCTGGTCGCCGACCTCCAGGTGAACCTGCTGCCCAAGCACCATCGAGATCGCGCCAGTCATCCCTTCGCCAAGGAGCTGCGAGAGAGACTTCGGCCGCTGGCCGAGGGCACCGGCGCCAACGTCAAGGTCACCGAGGTGCCGCCGGGTCCGCCGGTTCTCTCGACCATGGTGGCCGAGATCTACGGCCCCGACCTCGAGCACCGGGTGGCCCTCGCCTCCAAGGTGCGGGAGATCTTCGAGTCGACGCCCGGCATCGTGGACGTCGACTGGTGGATCGAAGAGCGGGTTCCGAAGCTCGAGCTGGAGGTGGACCGCGACAAGGTCGCCCGGCTGGGCATCACTCCGGAGGCCGTGGTGCGCACGCTGAGGGTGGCGCTCGACGGCGTCGAGGCGGGCCTGCTGCGCGACGAATCCGCTCGCGAGGCCGTTCCGCTGGTACTGCGCCTCGACCGCGCCCAGCGCTCGAGCGCCGACGGGCTGCTGGCGGTTCGCGTGCACGCCGCAGACGGCCGCATGGTGCCGCTCGGCGAGCTGGTCAGGCCAAGAGCCTCGCAAAGCGAGCGCTTCATCTACCACAAGAACCTGCACCCGGTCTCCTATGTCGTGGGCGAGGTCGCGGGTGCCGACGAGTCGCCCGTCTATGGAATCCTCGACATGCGACGCCGCATCGCCGAGATCGAGGACCCCTCGGGGCTGCCGATCGAAGTGCTCTCGGCCTCGATGCCCGAGGACACGACCCGCTACGCCCTCAAGTGGGACGGCGAGTGGCAGATCACCTACGACGTGTTTCGCGACATGGGCATCGCCTTCGCGGTAGTGCTGGTGCTGATCTACGTGCTGGTCGTGGGCTGGTTCCGATCGTTCGTGACGCCGCTCATCATCATGGCGCCGATCCCGTTGACCCTGATCGGGATCCTGCCCGCCCACGCTCTGGGCGGCGTGTTTTTCACCGCCACCTCGATGATCGGATTCATCGCCCTGGCCGGGATCATCGTGCGCAACTCGATTCTCCTGGTGGACTTCATCCATCTCGAGCTCGC
>JAHEKO010000578.1 GCA_024638355.1 Acidobacteriota bacterium | reverse complement strand
GCGACCGCGTCGAGCTGCTCGAGACCCGCAGCTACGAGCCGCGACCGCCGTGGGCCTATTGGGGAGAGCGCACGCAGCGGGACGCGATCGAGCTGGAGGTCGGCAGCGACACGATCGACGGCCTGAAAAGCGGGGAGGCCACTCTGCGGGCGACCGCCACCCGGGCCGGCACCTGGGTGCGGCGGCCGGGGCCGGTGGTCGAGGAGCTGACCTTGCCGGTGCGCCTGGTGCCCCCCTCGCTGAGCGTCCTGTCCACGCAGCACTATCCGACCCAGGGCGGCGCCGAGGTCGTGGTCTACCGGGTCGGCGAAAGCTCGGTGCGCGACGGCGTGCAGGCGGCAGACGCCTGGTTCCCGGGCTTCGCGCTGCCGGGCGGCGACGGCGGTCAGCGCTTCGCGCTGTTCGGCGTGCCCTTCGATCTGAGCGATGCCGGCGCGATTCGCCTGGTCGCCGAGGACGACGTCGGCAATCGCTCGACGGTATCGTTCGTCGACCGCTTCTTTCCCAAGGGCTACTCGACCGACGACATCAAGATCAGCGACAAGTTCCTGGCCAAGGTCGTGCCCGAGATCCTCGCTCAAACGCCCGACGCGCCGAAGGGCGCCACCCTCGTCGACGACTACCTCTTCATCAACCGGGAGCTGCGCCGGCGCAACGCGGAGACGCTCTCCGCGCTCGCCGCGGAGAGCCGGGGCGAGTTTCTGTGGCGGCGGGCGTTCCTGCCGATGCCCAACGCCCAGGTCATGTCGGCGTTCGCCGACCGCCGGACCTACTACTACGAGGAAGAGGAGATCGATCGGCAGGACCACCTCGGGTTCGACCTCGCGTCGGTGCGTCACGCGGAGCTGCCGGCCGCGAACTCGGGGGTGGTGGTGCTGGCGCGCTACTTCGGCATCTACGGCAAGGCGGTGATCATCGATCACGGGTTCGGGCTGATGACGCTCTACGGTCACCTCTCGTCGATCGACGTCGAAGAGGGGCAGGAGGTCGAGCGCGGCCAGACCGTCGGGCGTTCCGGCCAGACCGGCCTCGCCGGTGGCGACCATCTGCACTTCACCGTGCTGCTCCAGGGGATGGCGGTCAACCCGATCGAATGGTGGGACGCCGGCTGGATTCGCGACCGCCTGCATCGCAAGCTCGGCGCGGCGCTGCCGTTCAAAGAGTAGCGACCGGGTGATCGAGCTCCGGGAACTCTCGAAGAGCTACGGTGACACCACCGCCGTCGACCGGCTCTCGCTCACGGTCGAGCGCGGTGAGCTGGTCTTTCTGGTCGGCGGCTCGGGCTCGGGCAAGACGACCACGTTGAAGATGGTCAATCGGCTGATCGAGCCGAGCGGCGGCCGGGTGCTGATCGACGGCGAGGATCTGCACGACGGGCCGGCGTGGGCGATCCGGCGGCGGATGGGCTACGTCTTCCAGGGGATCGGCCTCTTTCCGCACCTCAGGGTGGGCGAGAACATCGCGGTCACCCCGACCCTGCTCGGCTGGCCGCCCGCGCGGATCGCGGCGCGGGTCGACGAGCTGCTGGAGCTGGTGGAGCTCGATCCCGGCGTCTATCGCGATCGCCGGCCGGACGAGCTCTCCGGCGGCCAGCGCCAGCGCGTGGGGCTGGCACGGGCGCTCGCCGCAGAACCCGAGCTGATGCTGCTCGACGAGCCGTTCGGCGCCCTCGATCCGGCTACCCGGGACCGGCTGCAGCGGTCGTTTCAGGAGATCCGCGAGCGACTGGGGCTCACCGGGCTGTTCGTGACCCACGACATGTCCGAAGCCCTGCTGCTGGCCGACCGCATCGCCGTGCTCGACGGCGGCCGGCTGATCCAGGTCGGAAGCGCCGCCGAGCTGCTGGCCGCGCCGGCGGGCGCGCCGGTGGCCGCGCTGCTCGAAGCGCCGCGCCGGCAGGCGCGCATTCTCGCGCGGGCCTCGGCTGCAGGGGAGCCGAGTTGAGCGAGCAGCTGGCGCTCCTGCCCGAGTACCTCACCGCCCATCTCCAGCTCACCCTGATCGCGCTTCTCGCCGGCTTCCTGGTCAGCGTGCCGGCCGGCGTGTGGGCGAGCCGCCGGCCGCGAGCCGAGCAGCTCGTGCTGGGGGTCGCCGGGGTGCTGCAGACGATCCCGAGCTTGGCGCTTCTGGCCGTGATGGTTCCGGCGCTGGCGCTTCTCGGTCGCGTCACCACGTCGCAGCTCGGGATCTCGGTGTCGAGCATCGGCTTCCTGCCGGCGATCCTGGCGCTCTCGATCTACAGCCTGCTGCCTATGCTGCGCAACACCGTGACCGGCCTGGCCGGCGTCGATCCCGCCCTGATCGAAGCGGCGCGCGCGGTCGGCATGACTCCGCGGCAGCGGTTGCTGCGGGTCGAGCTGCCGCTCGCGGCACCGGTGATCGTGGCCGGCGTTCGCACCGCGACCGTCTGGGTCGTCGGCACGGCGACCCTTTCGACCCCGGTCGGCGCGACGAGTCTCGGCAACTACATCTTCAGCGGCCTGCAGACGCGCAACTTCCACGCCGTCCTGGTGGGCTGCGTGGCGGCGGCGGCGCTCGCCATGGTCCTGGACGCGCTGATCCGCGTGCTCGAGGCCG
>JAHEKO010000097.1:7827-10137 GCA_024638355.1 Acidobacteriota bacterium | reverse complement strand
GGTGTCGAGGTCGATCCCGCCGCCCACGTCTGGGAGCTGTCGATCGGCGAGCAGCAGCGGGTGGAGATCCTCAAGATTCTCTTTCGCGGCGCCCGGATCCTGCTGCTCGACGAGCCGACGGCGGTGCTCACGCCGCAGGAGTGCGAGGAGCTCTTCGTGACTCTGAGGTCGATGCGTGAGAAGGGGCACTCGATCGTCTTCATCTCCCACAAGCTCGACGAGGTGATGGCGATCTCCGACCGCATCACGGTCCTGCGCGCGGGCAAGAACGTCGGCACCGTGGCGACCTCGGAGACCAGTCCGCGGGCGCTGTCGAACCTGATGGTCGGCCGCGAGATCGAGTTCAAGAGCTACTCGCGGCCGGAGCGGCTCGGCCCCGAGGTGCTGGCGGTCGAGGGCGTCGCCGCCCTCAACGATCGACTCCTGCCCGCGCTGCGCGACGTGTCGTTCTCGATCGCCGCGGGCGAGATCCTCGGCTTCGCCGGAGTGGCCGGCAACGGCCAGGAGGAGCTCGCGGAGGTGATCACCGGTTTGCGCGCTCCCACGGCCGGCGAGATCGTGGTCAACGGCCGCTCGATGGCCGGCGCCGCCGCCCGCGACTTCATCGACGCCGGCGTCAGCTTCGTGCCCGCCGACCGGCACGGTGTCGCCACGGTCGGCAGCATGTCGCTCACTCACAACAGCGTGCTGCGGCGCTATCGCGAGCAGAAGTTCGGCCACGGCCTGCTGCTCAATCTGGTCGCCGCCTCGAAGTACGCCGATCGCCTGATCGACGAGTTCGACATCAAGATCCCGGGCCACGACACGCCGGTGCGCAACCTCTCGGGCGGCAATCTCCAGAAGGCGATCCTGGCGCGCGAGCTGACCACCCGGCATCGGCTCCTGGTGGTGATGTCGGCGACCCACGGCCTCGACGTCGGCGCCACCGAGTTCGTGCGCGAGACCCTCAACCGCCATCGTGAAGAGGGCGCGGCGATCGTGTTGATCTCCGAGGACCTCGAGGAGCTCCTGTCGTTGAGCGACCGCATCGCGGTGCTCTTTCACGGCGAGATCATGGGCGTCGTCGAGGCCGCCGACGCCGAGGTCGAGAGTCTCGGCCTGATGATGGCGGGCGAGCGCAGCGGGGAGGCGGTCGCCTGATGCCGCTCCGGCTCGAGCTCCGTCTCGACCGCTCGCGGCGACTCGAGTACGCGGTGCCGCTGCTGTCGGTGCTGCTCGCCCTGCTGGTGAGCGGGCTGCTGCTGCTGATCACCGGCGTCAATCCGATCGTCGCCTACGCGGAGATGTTCACCGAGGCCTTCGCCACCTCGTACGGCTTCGCCGAGGTCCTGGTGAAGGCGACGCCGCTGATCCTCTGCGGACTCGGCGTGATGCTCGCTTTCAAGATGCTGTTCTGGAACATCGGCGCCGAGGGCCAGCTGCACATGGGCGCCTGGGGAGCGACCGCGGTGGTGATGACCGGCTGGGAAGGATCGCCCTGGCTGATGATCCCCGCGATGGTCGTCGGCGGCATGGTCTGCGGCGCGATCTGGGCGCTGATCCCGGCCTTCCTGAAGGTCCAGCTCAACTGCAACGAGATCATCACCACGCTGCTCTTGAACTACGTCGCCATCCTGTGGGTGGCGCACTTCATCTACGGGCCGTGGAAGGACCCCGAGAGCTTCGGGTTCCCGATGACGAAGCAGTTCCCGGCGGGAGCCCAGCTATTGCGCTTCGGCGACGGCCGGGTGCACCTCGGCCTGGTCTTCGCCCTGTTGGCGGCGGTGATTCTCTACTTTCTACAGGAGAAGAGCCGCTGGGGGTTCGAGGTCGCCGTCACCGGGAACAACCCGATCGCCGCCGAGTACGCCGGCATGAACTCGCGGCGCAACATCCTGCTGGTGATGCTGATCAGCGGCGGCCTCGCCGGCCTCGCCGGGATGGCCGAGATCAGCGGCATTCAGCTCAAGCTGCTCAAGGACATCTCGCCCCACGCCGCGCCCTACGGCTACACGGCGATCATCATCGCCTGGCTGGCGCGCCGCAATCCGTGGGGGGTGGTGCTGGTGTCGATCCTGATGGGCGGCCTCTACGTCGGCGGCGAGACCGTGCAGATCACCATGAAGCTGCCGGTCAACTTCGTTCTGATCATCCAGGCGCTCATCCTCTTCTTCGTGCTGGGCGGCGACATCCTGTCCAGGTACCGGCTGGTCTATCGATCGCGGGAGGTTCCGGTTGGAGGGTGAGCTCGGCGTTCTGGTGGTCGCCATCCTGCAGGCGGCGGTGCGCTCGGGTACGCCGATCCTCTTCGTCTGCATCGGCGAGATCTAC
>JAHEKO010000097.1:0-7727 GCA_024638355.1 Acidobacteriota bacterium | reverse complement strand
GTCTATCGATCGCGGGAGGTTCCGGTTGGAGGGTGAGCTCGGCGTTCTGGTGGTCGCCATCCTGCAGGCGGCGGTGCGCTCGGGTACGCCGATCCTCTTCGTCTGCATCGGCGAGATCTACTCCGAGCGCGCGGGGGTGCTGAATGTCGGCCTGGAGGGGCTGATGCTGGTGGGGGCGATCACCGGCTTCTACACCAGCTTCACCACCGGCAGCGCGCCGCTCGGAGTAGCGGCCGCGGCGGTCGCCGGCGGCCTCTTCGCGCTGATCCACGCCTTCACCACCATCACCCTGCGCGCCGACCAGATCGTCAGCGGGCTGACCCTCACCATTCTCGGCACCGGCATCAGCGGCTTCTTCGGCAAGGCGATGATCGGCCAGGTCGGCCCCGGCTTCGAGCGGTTGGACCTGCCGGGGTTGGCGCAGATCCCGGTTCTGGGCGCGGTGCTCTTCCAGCAGGACGCCATGGTCTATCTCTCCTTCCTGCTGGTGCCCATCACCTGGTGGGTGATGTTCAAGACGCACCTCGGCCTCGCCATCCGCTCGGTCGGGGAGAACCCGGGGACCGCCGATTCGCTCGGCGTGTCGGTGGCGAGGATCCGCTACGGCTGCGTCGTTTTCGGCGGCGCGATGGCCGGAGTGGGCGGCGCCTACCTGTCGCTCGCCTACACCACGATGTGGATCGAGCAGATGAGCGGCGGCCGCGGCTGGATCACCCTGGCGCTGGTCATCTTCGCCGGCTGGAACCCGGCGAAGGCGTTCCTCGGGGCCTACCTCTTCGGCGGCGCCGAGGCGCTGCAGCTGCGTCTCCAGGCGGTCGGAGTCGGCATCCCGGCCTACTTCCTGATGATGTTGCCCTACGTGCTGACGATCGTCATCCTGGTGATGGCGTCGCGCTCGACCCTCCGCCGGCGGATCGGCGCGCCGGCGGCCCTTGGTGTGCCCTATGCCCGCGAGGAGCGGTGAAACCGGAATAGACTCAATCAACCCAAAGGGAGGCAAGCGATGAAACTTCGGAGCAGATTTGGAGCGGGACTGGCCGCGGTAGCCCTAATCGGGCTGCTGGCCCCGGCGGCCGAGGCGGCCGACTGGAGCAACACCGAGACGCACTTCCAGTACGGCAGCCTGGCAACGCCTTACCTGGGATTCGTTGCGCCGGGACTGTCGGAGGACAAGGACACCTTGATCATCACTCTCCAGCACGCGAGCGGCTGGAAGTACGGTGACAACTTCTTCTTCTTCGACGTGCTGCTCTCCGAGAACGGCATCAACGGGTTCAACGACAACGACATCTACGGCGAGTGGTACCCCTACTTCAGCTTCCGCAAGATGACCGGCAAGCAGCGGGGCTCGGGCGCGATCGGCGACATCCGCCTGATCACCGGCCTCAACTACGCCTCGCAGGCACGGGTGCTCAAGTACCTCCCCGGGATCGGCATCTCCTGGAATGCCGGCGGCGGCTTCAACTTCCTGAACACCGACATCACCGCCTACATCGACTCGAGCGACGGCGTCAGCCGAGGGGGAGTGCCGAAGGAGGACGACTCCTGGATGTTCGACGTCAACTGGCGGTGGGCGACGCAGAACAACAAGTTCTCGATCGAGGGCCACGCCGAGTACATCGCCGGGCGCGACAACGAGTTCGGCGACAAGGTCAAGTCCTGGATTCTCGCGCAGCCGCAGTTCCGCTACTACGTGGCCAAGAACTTCGCGATCGGGATCGAGTACCAGTACTGGATGAACAAGCTGGGCGATCCGGACACCGACGAGAGCGCGATCCAGGCACTGGTCGTCTGGGCGTTCTAGCAAGCGAGCCGGCCGCCCGCGACGTGCCGGGGGCCTGACCCGCTAGTGGGGGCTCGGCGAAGCGCCGGCTCTCATGGCGGGCAGGCCGACGCGCTCCATGTACTCCGGATCGGCGGTGCCGAAGAGAAACGCGAAGATCGAGCCGTGGCGATCGAAGACCCGCTTCAGGTGCGTCTGCGCGCGCTCGTGCTCACCCATCGCCCGGTTCACCCAGGCCAGGGACTCGTCGACGATCTCGGGGAGCGGGCCGCCGGCGATCTCGTCGCGAACCGCCTCGGCGTCGGCGGTCATGCCGGCCACGCCGTAGGCATGGCCCAAGAAGCCCAGCGAGATGGTGGAGCGCCCTCCCAGCTCCGCCACCCGCTCCATGGTCTGGACCCCCTCCTCGATCTCGCCGCGCTCCAGAAGGACGAAGCCGAGAGTGAGGGAGCAGGGGTAGGAGAGGGGGTCCAGCTCCAGGCCCTTGCGGCAGTACTCGAGCGCCGCGGAGTAGTCGGCACAGAAGTAGTGCGCCATCGAGATCAGGGCGAAGTTGTACGGCGAGAGCGGGTCGATCCGTAGGGTACGTCTGGCCGACTCCTTCATCTCGCGGCGCTTGCCGAGGGCGCCGAGGAGCAGGGTGTGCCACACGCTCGCCAGCGAGAGGCTGGGCTTCAGGGCGAGCGCCTCGCGAAAGTGCTTGTCGGCCGCTTCGAAGTCCCAGTCGAACACGAAGTCGATCACGGCCTTCGAGTTGTGGGCCTCCGCCAGCGTCGGCTCCAGCCGCACCGCGGTGTGGGCCTCGGCGCGCGCCGCGTCGATCATCTCGTAGCCCTTGTAGCCGTAGATCACCAGCGACCAGTAGGCGTCGGCGAGCCCGACGTGGGCGAGGGCGTAGGCGGAGTCACGCGCGATGGCGCTGCCGAAGCACTCCAGGCCCTTCTCGAGGTCGCCCTCGAGGCGGCGTAGCCAGTGGAAGCGCCCCTTGAGGTAGTCGTGGTAGGCGTCGAGATCGTCGGTCGGCTGCCGAACCAGAAGCTCTCCGGTCGGGCTCTCGAGCTTCACCTGGAGCTTTTCGACGATCGCCTGCGCCGTCTCCTCCTGGATCACGAATACGTCCTCGACGTGGCGGTCGAAGCGCCCCGACCAGAGGTTGCAGCCGTCCGCCACGTTGATCAGCCGGGCGGTGATGCGAACGCGGTCGCCGGCGCTGCGGACAGCGCCTTCCAGGATGGTGGCGACGCCGAGCGCCTCGCCGATCTTACGGACGTCGTCGACCTTGCCCTTGAACTGGAAGGACGACGTGCGGGCGGCGACGCGCAGAGCCGCAATCCGCCCCAGGGCGTTGATGAGCTCCTCGGCCATCCCCTCGCAGAAGTAGTCCTTGTCCCGCTCGCGACTCATGTCGGTGAAGGGAAGGACGGCGATCGAGCCCCGAGGCTCGGCCGCGACCACCGACCTGGAGCGGCTGCTGACCTCGAGTTCGGTGCTTCCCGAATCGAGCTGGCGTTGGAGCTCGAGCAAGTCGTCGCGCAGCTCCAGCGCGGATTGGTAGCGCAGATGGCGATCTTTGGCCAGGCAGGTGTGGATGATGCGGCCGAGCCTTGCCGGTAGATCGGCGCGCAGCTCCGTGATCGACACCGGGTCGTCTCGCAGGATCGCGGTGAGCAGCTCGAGCGAGCTGTCGCCCTCGAACGGTCTGCGTCCCGCCATCGCTTCGTAGAGCACGACGCCCAGGGAGAAGATGTCGCTGCGGTGATCGATCTCGTCGCCCCGGGCCTGCTCCGGCGACATGTAGGGCACGGTGCCCAACGTCATGCCCACTCGCGTCAGCGCCTGGGTTGGGTCGTCGGCGCCCGAGGCGACCTCGGCGTCGGGCTGAAAGCGAGCCAGCCCGAAGTCGAGCATCTTCACCCGGCCGTCCCGGGTCAGCATGATGTTGGCCGGCTTGACGTCGCGATGGATGATGCCGAGCTCGTGGGCGGCGGCCAGGGCATCCGCCAGCGGGACGAAGATCCTGGTGCAGCCTTTCGGCTCGAGGCCCGACCGGGGGATCACCTCGTCCAGCGTCTCCCCCTCGACCAGCTCCATGGTGAGGAAGTGGACGCCTTCCACCACTTCGACGGAGTGGAGTACGACGATGTTGGGATGGTTGAGCGCCGCCACCGTCTTCGCCTCGCGGTGAAAGCGCTCCAGCCGCTCGGGATCCGAAGCCATCTCGTCGGACAGGACTTTCAGGGCGACCCGGCGGTCGAGCACCGTGTCGCGGGCCAGGAAGACATCGCCCATGCCGCCAGAGCCGAGCTGTTCGAGAATCTCGTAGTGTAAGAGCTTGGAGCCCACCATCGCCATACCATCCGGCACCGCAGCCGATGCGATGCGGAGTCTATCGAAGTGCCCGGAGGCCCGCTCTAGAGGTGCCGGCCGTCAGCCGCGCCCTTTGATAGCCCCGTAGGCGTGGGAGGAGCCCCGCGACTTGCGCTCGACCAGGTCCCAGACCAGACCGAAGAGCTTCATCACCCGCAGCACGACGTAACTGATATCGAACTCGAACCAGCGGTGGCCCAGCTTGGCGGCCCGCGGGTACGCGTGATGGTTGTTGTGCCACCCGTCGCCGAGGAGGAGGATGGCGAGCCACCAGACGTTGCGGCTGTCGTCGGGAACGTCGTAGTTGCGATAGCCGAACTTGTGCGCGACCGAGTTGGTCATGAAGACCAGGTGCCAGAGGGCCACGATCCGGACGCCGAACAGCCAGCAGGCGATCGAAACCCCGAACTCGGGTCCGCGCCACGCCGTGGCGGCGCCGACGGTGATCAGGAACACACCCACGTTCACCGAGCGGAAGTTGCGCTCGAGAAAGAGCAGGTAGCGGTCCTTCGCGAGATCCGAGGCGAGGCGCTCGACGACGCCCTCCTTCTTCAGATGCGGATGATCGAAGAAGGTCCACACCAGGTGCGCCCACGAGAAGCCGATGGTGGGGGAGTGCGGATCGTGCTCGGTGTCGGCCTTGGAGTGATGGTAGCGGTGGGTCGCGGCCCAGCTCAGCGGCCCGGTCTGCGCCGCCAGGGTGCCGAGGGTCGCCATGACGCCCCGGACGAAACGCGAGGTGCCGAAGCTATTGTGCGACAGCAGCCGGTGATAGCCGAGCGCGAGGCCGAACTGGAGAGTGGCCAGGGTCATGACCACGCACAGGATCACGCTCAGCGGGTCGTAGAAGAACGGTGCCGCCACCGCCATGCCGTGGAGCAACACCACGAACGCCACCAAGGTTGGATTCGGCTTCTTGTTTCGAGCGAATTCGGCAACGGCCATGTGGTGCGCCCTCCGACTTGCGGACGTCCTATTCGTCTTTCCGGTACCAGGCCTCGCGAGTGAGAGCCAGCCCCGAGCGGCCCTGGCTGTCCGGCCGGGTGAGCACCACCTGGTGCAAGCTGTTGACCCCGGTCGAGAAGTAATACGCCATCGACCCCATATAGAGCCGGTAGAGGTTGTAGGTCTCGCTGCTGGTGACTTCGACGACCCTGTCGCGATTGGCCTCGAGCCGTTCCAGCCAGTGGTTGCAGGTCAGCGTGTAGTGCTCGCGCAGGCACTCGACGTCGCGGATCTCGAACCCGACCTCCTCGGCGGCGGGCAGGATGTTGGTGATCGGCATGACGGTGTGATCCGGAAAGACGTAGAGGTCCACGAACGACTGGCCCTTCGGCAGCACGCGCGTCTTGGCGCTGGTGATGCCGTGGCTCACGAAGCGGCCGCCCGGCTCCAGCGCATCCCAGGCGACCTGGAAGTACTCGGGGAGCCCGCCGCGCGGAATGTGCTCGATGGCGCCGATGCTGGCGACCTTCGAGAAGGTCCCGAGGTGGCCCTGATCGCGAAAATCGCCGTGGATGACCCGGCAGAGATCGCCGAGGCCCTCCTCTTCGATCCGCCGCTCGACATAGGAGGCCTGCGATGCGCTCAGCGTCACGCCGGTGGCCTCGACCTGGTAGTTGCGGGCGGCGTGGCGAATCAGGCCGCCCCAACCGCAGCCCATGTCGAGCAGCCGCTCGCCGGGCCGCAGTCCCAGCTTGCGGCAAACGTAGTCGAGCTTGGCCTCCTGCGCCTCCGCCAGCGATCGCTCTTCGCTCTCGAAGTACGCGCAGCTGTAGGCCAGGGTCGGATCGAGCCAGGCTTCCCAGAACTCGGCCGGAACGTCGTAGTGATAGGCGATGGCATCCCGGAGCCGCTCGCGCGAGCCGGGCTCGCCGCCGAGCTCCGCGGCGGCGCGCTCTTCGGGCCGGGCGTCGAGCTTGGGCAGGGTGGCCAGGTCGAGAGCCAGAGCCAGCTTCTTGAACAGGCCCAGATCCAGATGGAGCAGGTAGTCGCCCAGAGCGACGGCTCCCCGCATGTCGCCTTCGACGTCGATCTGACCGAGCATGATCGCCTCGCCCAGATTGACCATGCTCGGCGGCACGAAGGCGCGCCGGAGAGCCGTCGGCTCGCAGATCAGCAGCGTAAAGGTCGGTGTCGAGCAACCCTCGGGACGCCACTCCTGACCGTCCCAGAGGCGGATCGCGAAGTCGGTCATCGGGCAGTCGGCCAGCAGCTTGCGGAAGAACCGAAGACTGGCGGCGGCCGGATCCCGCAGGGCGGTGGAGGGCTCAGCGCACATAAGAAATATTTCCGGCAATGTAGCATACGCGCGGAGCGCGCGGTCCGAGCTGATGTCGTTCTCAGATATCGCAGTCGAGCGGAAGGGCCCGGTCGTCGTCATCCGTTTCGACCGGCCGGAGGTCCACAACTGCATCGGTCCACGGACCCACGACGAGCTCGTGGAGGCGTGGGAGGCCTTCAACCAGGACGCGACGGCGAAGGTCGCCGTCCTGACGGGCACCGGCGATCGAGCGTTCAGCTCGGGTGGAGACCTGAGCCGAGCCCTCGATCTGATGCCGCAGAGCCCGGCCGAGGCCGAAGCCCACGATCGCGGCGAGATGCCGGGATTGCTCGGCCCGTCGCGGCGGGTCGACATCTACAAGCCGATCGTCGCGGCCATCAACGGTCTGGCCTACGCCGGGGGCCTGGAATGGGCCTGCTTCGCCGACATCCGGATCGCGGAGGAGCACGCGACCTTCGGCGTGACCTGCCGGCGGTGGAACATCGGACTCGCAGACGGCGGAACCCAGCGCCTCCCGCGGATCATCGGTCTCGGACGGGCGCTCGACCTGATCGTCACCGGCCGCGTGATCGACGCCCGGGAGGCGGAGCGCATCGGTCTGGTGAGCGAGGTGGTTCCCAAGGGTCAGTCCCTGGCTCGGGCCCTGGATCTGGCCGGCTACATCGCGTCGCTTCCCCAGGAGGCCATCCGGACCGACAAGGAGGCGGCGGTCCGCGGCTTCGGCCTGCCCCTCCACGAGGGCCTGCGCATCGAGGCGGAGTGCTTCAATCGGCTGGTAGCCTCGCCCGCGTTGCGCGAAGGACTCCGGAAGTTCCTGGAGCGAGATCATCCGGATCGGCGGGCCGGCCAGGAGCCGATCACGCCGGGACTGCCGCGCTCGTTCCGACCGGAAGAGTAAGGCTAGCGCGGGAACGAGCCGGGAGGCCCGATCCGGAGGTCGAGTCGCCCCGTCTCGTCGACGCGACTCGCCACCTCCCAACCGAGGGCCCCGGCGGCGCGCCGACTACCGGGCCGGACCGCCTTGCCGGCCTCCAGCCGCTGAACCGTCTTGGTCGAGAGCCCGGTCGCCGCCGCCAGGTCCGACTGGCTCAGCCCGCGAAGGACAGCCGGCGGACAGTCGGTGGACTGTTGGGGCCGAATGGGCGCCGCGGCGCGACGGACGAGAGCGCAATCCAGGCGCTGGTGGTCTGGGTCTTCTAGGCTGGGCCACCCCTCGGGGTGTTTCTCGCCGGGGCGGCAGGCCGATAAGAAGAAGGGGAACCGCGGCCGCCCGTAGGCCGCTCGCACCCGAGG
>JAHEKO010000096.1 GCA_024638355.1 Acidobacteriota bacterium | reverse complement strand
TTCGCGGTGATCAGCAACTTCGGCGCCGACGCCACCTTCCGCACCGACTACTGGAACTTCACGCCACCGCCTCCGCCCGAGGTCGTCTTCGACGATATGGAGCACGGCAACCCCTTCGGCAACGGCTGGTTCGCCTTCGGCGGCTCGGTCGGCGGCGGCGGCATCGGGCCCAACGCGGGCGACCTGCCGCCGGAGCTCGGCGGCGCCTTCTCGCTCGAGACCGGCTGGGGCTCGGGCGGCACGCCGGGCTTCTTCGGGGGCTTCGGGCGCACCAACCCGGTCGACACCTTCGACACCGCGCACTTCAACTTCTGGATCAATCCCGACGCCGGACAGGACTACACGCTCGAGGTCAACCTCCAGGACGACGACAACGGCGACAACACCACCACCCAGCCCGACGACGAGGAGTTCCAGTTCAACTGCGTGGTGAGTCCCACCGGACCGTGCGCGGTCTCGGGCGGCGGCTGGCAGATGGTGTCGATCCCGCTCGCCGACTTCTTCAAGGACACCTCCTTCCTGTTCGGCGGCAACGGCGTGCTCGACCTGGTGCCGGTGTCGCGAGGCGGCAACGGCCAGTTGATCAACGTGGTGTTCGCGGTGATCAGCAACTCGGGCGCCGACGCCGTCTTCCGCACCGATTACTGGAGCTTCACCAACGATCCGCTCGACGGCGACGGCGACGGAGTGCTGGACCTCATCGACAACTGCCCGACGGTGCCCAATCCGGATCAGGCCGACAACGACGGCGACGGCCGCGGTGACGCCTGCGACGGCGACGACGACAACGACGGCGTCGGCGACACCGAGGACAACTGCCCGCTCGACGCCAACGCCGATCAGGCCGACTACGATCGCGATGGGGTCGGCGACGTCTGCGACGACGACGACGACAACGACGGTGTCGCCGACGGCGACGACGCGTGCCCGATGTCGGATCTTTCGCCCACGGTGGTCATCGACGGCTGCGATTCCGGCGTGCAGAATCTTCAGGTCGAAGCCGGCTGCAACATCGGCGACGAGATTGCCGCTCTGGCGGAGGGCGCCGGCAACCATGGCGAGTTCGTCAGCGGCGTCTCGCACCTGACCAACCGCTTGAAGAAGGAAGGGCTGATCAGCGGAGCCGAGAAAGGGGCGGTGATGAGCTGCGCCGCGGGTGCCGCGATTCCCTAGGTGGAGCTTGGAAGCCCCGCACCGGCTCTCTCTGCTGGTCCTCGCCGCGCTGCTCGTCGCCTATCCGGCGGCGGCCGCGGCGCAGGACGAGCCCTACAGCTTCACCGAGGTGGTCGACGTCGCGCTGGTCAACGTCGAGGTGTGGGTGACCGACGCCAAGGGGCGGCCGGTGCTCGGCCTCACCGCCGAGGACTTCGAGGTCCGCGAGGACGGCAAGGTGGTGCCGATCTCCCACTTCAGCGAGATCGGAGCGACCGGTGTGGCCGCGGCGGTGACCGCACCGCCCGCGGGCGCGGCGCCGGAGCCGGAGCTGCCGGCCGCCGAGCCGCCCGGCCACTGGATCGTCTACGTCGATCAGCTCCATCTGAGCGCCATCCGGCAGAAGCGCCTGATCAAGGACGCGCGCGATTTCCTGCTGCTCTCCGGAATCGCGCCGGAGCGCGTGTTGCTCCTGCGCCAGGGTCGCGGCCTCGGCGTCGAAGCCAATTTCGGCTCGACCCGCGAGGAGCTCGACTCGGCGCTGTCGCGGATCGCGTCCTCCAAGCCGGCGGCGGGACAGCTCGCGGCTCAGGCGAAACGCGTCGCCATCGACCGCCTGCGGCAGATGTGGGAGGTCCTGCTGCTCCAGAGCGTCCCCGACCCTTGCGACTTCTTCCCCCAGCAGGCCGTTCCGGAGGTGAACCGCTACGCTCGCCAGGCTGCCGAGCGCACCAACTTGACGCTCGGTAATCTGGCCAGCACCGCCAGCTTCCTGGCCGGCGTACCCGGAGTCAAGACGCTGATCTACGCCGGCGACGCGCTCGAGACCCATCCGGGCCGCGATCTCCTGCTCCTCGTGCGGGAGCTCTGCCCGGGGCACACCGACGATGGGCGATTCCTGCTGCCCCGCGGACTCGAGACCGAATTCCGCAAGCTCACCCGAAACGCGAACGCCAACCGGGTGACGATGTACACGATCGAGACCGGAGGACTGCGCTCGAGCGTGCTGCAGGGCGCCGAGCAGCGATCCCTGGGGGAGCTGACGCGGGCGGCCAACCTTCTCGAGCCCGCGATCCGGGGAAGCAATCGGAGCGGCCTGGAGTACCTGGCCGTCGAGACGGGCGGCCGCCCCATCCTGAATCGAAACCGCTTCGAGTCGGCGCTCGGAGAGATCGCCCAGGAGATGTCGTCGTACTACTCCCTCGCCTACGAGCCGCCGCACGGCGGCGACGGGCTCGAGCACCGCATCAAGGTCCGCGTTCCCGACTCTGGTTTCGCGGTCCGGCACCGCCTGAACTACCGCGACAAGAGTCGGGGCGAGCGCTTGACCGACCGGCTGCAGAGCGCCCTCTACCTCGGGGTGTCGAGCAACCCGTTGGCGCTCCGCCTGGGCGCCGGCGGCCTGACGCCGGCCGGCGACGACCGCTTCACCCTGCGTCTCCACCTGCTCGTGCCCGCCGACCGGGTGGTCTTCCTGCCGCAGGGCGACTCGGCCGTCGCGCGGCTCGAGGCCACGGTGGCGATCCGAGTGCCCGGTAGGCCGAAGATCGAGCTCGTCGAAAGGGTCCTGCCGGTGCCCGCGCCCCCCGCGGGAAGCCAGATGACCCTCGACCTCGTCGTGCCCGTGGAGCTCGAGGCGGGTCCGAAGGTGCTGGCGGTCGCATTGCGCGATCAGGCGTCGAACGAAACGTCGTTCGTCTCGACCTCCGTAGAGATCCAGGCGCCCGACGGCTAGCCTGCTAGCTCGTGAAGTCGGTGCGGTGGGAGTAGAGAGCCAAGGCCCCCACGCCGGCGAGCACCGCGACGACCAGATTCCCCAGATGGAGCATGGGCCAGGTCATCGGCCCCTGTGCCACGGCCCCGGCGGCCGTCAGGGCGGCCAGCAGCAGCACCGCCACCACGAAGCCTCCCCAGCCGGTCACCGCCGCCCGCAGGCGCTGCTGGCGGTGGGCCGCGATCGACTCCTGCGCCACCAGGCCCATGAGCTGCATCATCAGGATCAGGCCGCCGACGTAGCCGACGATGTGCATCGACTCGACCTCGAGCCTGCCGGTCACCAGGGAGTCCACGCCGAGCGTGAGCGCCGCGGCGACGACACCGATTCCGAACAGTACGATCGGAAGAAGGACCGCGGCGCCGGCGAGCTGGCGGGGGGTGATGGGTCCGGCCATCAGCAGCCGCGCCCGCCGCTCCTCGTTGCGATAGGTCAGGATGACGAAGCCGACGATCAGCGGCGCCATCATCAGGAACATGCCGCGGATTCCTGCCGCCGCGTGGTGGGGAGGACCCTGCGCGCCGACGGCGAAGAAGATCAGGCTGACGATGCCCGCGACCCCGACGGCGAGACCCAGGCCGCCGAGCAGCCACCAACGGGAGTAGGACAGCTCAATTCGCAGCGCGCGCCACATGGTGGCCCTCCTTGAGAATCTGGACCGCGATCTCGTCGACGGTCATGCGCGACGTCTCGACCGCCTCCGCGCCGAGCGAGCCGAGCCGCTGCCGCGTCGCCTCGGCATCGCGCGTGATGACCTGATGCTCCGCTCGCACGCGGCGGTGCTCTACGACTCCGGGCAGCTCGGGGTCGACATCGCCGGGCAGGCGGAAGGAGATGCGTCGCCAGCGCTCGTCGAGCTCGTCGCGGCCCGAGCGCAGCACCAGCCGGCCATCGCGGAGGAAGGCCAGCTCGTCCGCCAGCCGGCTGACATCGGACAGGACGTGCGTGGAATAGAGCACGGCGTGCTCGCCGTCCTCGGTGATCTCCCACAGCACGTCCAGGACCTCCGCCCGCACCACCGGATCGAGGCCCGCGGTGGGCTCGTCGAGGAGGAGCAGGCGCGGCCCGTGGGCCAGGGCGGCGACCAGGGCGAGCTTGGTCCGATTGCCGCGCGACAGCTTGCCGACCAGCTTGTCGAGGGGAAGGTCGAGGCGTTCGGCGAGGCGGCGAGCGCGCTCGTCGGACCAGCCCGGCACGAGCTCCGCCAGGGCCCTCAGATTGCGGCCGGTGGTCCAGCGCAAGAAGAAACCGCTCTCTTCGCCGACGTAGCCCACCTCGCGCCGGTACTCAGTGCGGGCCGGATCGACGTGCAGCCCGTAGACCTCGGCACCCCCGCCGTCGGGAACCATCAGGCCCGCCATACAGTTCAGGGTCGTGGTCTTGCCCGCGCCGTTCGGCCCGACCAGGGCCAGAACGGTCCCCGGCTCGAGGGTGAGATCCAGCGGCCCGAGCTGGAATCGCGGAAAGCGCTTGGTCAGCCCGTCCAGGCGGATTGCGGGTGGGGCGTGCCGCGGTCTCTCGCTCATTCTCTTGCTCCCGTCCTCAGGATCGTATCGAGGATTCGCCGCATGTCCGCCGCGCCCAGTCCCTCGGCGGCGCCCTGCGAGACGAGCTCCATCAACGCCCGCTCGAACCGGTCCCTGGCCATCTTCTGCTTCCTGTCCTCGGGAATCGGCGCCACCCAGAAGCCCTTGCCGCGCCGCGACTGCAGGAGCCCCTCGCGGTGCAGCTGTTCATAGGCCCGCTGGACGGTGATGACGCTCACCCGCTGTTCCCGCGCCAGGCCTCGGATCGAAGGGATCAGCTCCTCGCCCGCCAGATCTTGCGACAGGATCTTCGCCCGGATCTGGCGCGAGATCTGCGCGTGGAGAGGCTCCTCGGAAAGCTCGGAGAGGTTGAGGATCACGGTGCCCCTCCGGGGTCTCGCGGCACCAGCAGGGCGGTGGTCCAGTCGTCCTCCGGAGCTCGCTGGGTTCGCTGCTGGACGCGGTCGAACAGATCCGCCAGCCACGACGATTCCGATCCGGCGGCGGGCCCCCCTGCCGAGAGCATCGACTCCAACGCTCCGTAGCCCATCGGCTCCCCGTTGGGCTCGCGTGCCTCGGGTAGCCCGTCGGTGAGCAGGAGCAGCCGGTCCTCGGTGCCCAGGGTCACCGACCTGGATGCGTAGGCCACCTGCTCTCGGACCCCCAGCGGCAGACGCGGACCCGGCACCGACAGGGCCTCGGCGGGCCGGCCGGGAGTCAGCAGATAGGGGTCCGGAGCGCCGGCGTTCGCCAGCTCGATCCGCCGGTCGGAGGGGCTGTAGCGCGCCACGGTCAGGGCGACGAACTCGCCGCGGCCGAGCTCGCGTGCGAGTCGCCGATTGAGCCGGGCCAGGAGCTCGGCGACCCCGACGTCGGCGCCGACGTACGGCAGCATCGCCTTGACCGAAGCCATGATCAGGCTTGCCGCGAATCCCTTGCCCGCCACGTCGGCCACGATCACATCGACGGCGGCGTCGGCGTGCCGAATCACATCGTAGAAATCTCCGGCGACCACCCGGGCCGGGAGACAGCGGGCGACCACGCTCCACCCCCGGCCCGATACCTCGGCCGGCGGCAGCAGGCGGCGCTGCACGTCACGCGCCATCTCCAGCTCCCGGCGCCCGAGCTCCTGGGCCACCAGCGTCTCGAGCTGCTGGCGCTCGACGAGCTCGCGCCGCCGGTCGGGGTCGAGCTCCGCGACCGACAGGCGCTCCTCGGGATCTCCGAGAAGAAGGCCGTCCGCGACCAGGGTTTCGTAGGCGGCCGCGACCGTCGACGGAGGCACCCGGTGACGGCGCGCAAGCTGGCGATAGGCCGGCAGGAGCTCGCCCGCCCGCATCTCGCCGCGCACGATGCGCTCGCGGAGCTGCCGCGCGATCTGGTCGCGCACCGGTTCCGGGTCGGTGGGAGCCAGATGCAGCAGCAGCGGGGGCGTATCACTGTTCATATGCGCTATATACAGTACGTACAGGGGCCGACAAGGTTGCAGCCGGGACCGGACGACGAGCTCGAGGCTCGCCGTCTAGGAGTATGTCCCGACCGGCACGCGTCCTACAGCAGCGGCGCCAGCACCAGAGCGACCACCGACATGAGCTTGATCAGGATGTTCAAGCTCGGCCCGGCGGTGTCTTTGAACGGATCGCCGACGGTGTCGCCGACGACCGCCGCCTTGTGCGCGCTGGAGCCCTTGCCGCCGTGGGCTCCGCCCTCGATGAACTTCTTGGCGTTGTCCCAGGCGCCGCCGGCGTTGGCCATGAAGATCGCCATCATCACGCCGCTGGCGGTCACTCCGGCCAGAACGCCGCCGAGCGCGGCGACGTCGTAGAAGCCAACGACCACCGGCACGATGACCGCCAGCAGACCCGGAGCGACCATCTGCTCGATGGCGGCCTTGGTCGAGATGTCGACGCAGCGGGCGTAGTCGGCGTCGGCCTTGCCTTCCATCAGCCCGGGGATGGTCTTGAACTGGCGCCGGACCTCCTCGATCATCTTGAACGCCGCCTCGCCGACCGCCCGCATCGCCATCGAGGAGAAGAGGAACGGCAGCATGGCGCCGAGGAAGAGGCCGCTCATCACCTTCGGGTCGGCGACGTCGATGGTGTCGAGACCGACGGTGGTGCGAAACGCGGCGAAGAGGGCGAGCGCGGTCAGTGCCGCCGAGCCGATGGCGAAGCCCTTGCCGATGGCCGCCGTGGTGTTGCCCACCGCGTCGAGCTTGTCGGTGCGCTGGCGCACCTCGGGCTCGAGCTTGCTCATCTCGGCGATGCCGCCGGCGTTGTCGGCGATCGGGCCGTAGGCGTCGACCGCGAGCTGAATCCCGGTGGTCGAGAGCATGCCGAGCGCCGCGATGGCGATGCCGTAGAGGCCCGCCGACGTGTAGGCCACCATGATCGCCCCGACCAGCACGATGCTCGGCAGCGCGGTCGAGCGCATGCCGAGCGCCAGGCCCGAGATGATGTTGGTCGCCGAGCCGGTGAGGCTGTCCTTGGCGATCTGCTGCGCCGGCTTCTTCTCGGCCGCCGTGTAGTAGTCGGTGATCATGCCGATCAGGACGCCGCCGGTGAGTCCGCCGACCGTCGCCCAGAACACGCCGGAAGCGCCGAACACGACGCCGGCCACGTCGTACTCGCCCTCGAGCATGTACTGGCAGGCGACCCAGATCGCCACCAGCATCACAAGCGCGGCGCCGATGGTGCCGCGGTGCAGGGCGTGACCGGGGTCGCCGCCCTCCTTGGTTCTGACCAGGAAGGTTCCGCCGAGCGAGATGACGATGCCGAGCCCGGCCAGCAGCAGCGGCAGCACGACCAGCTCCGGCGTATAGGCCTGACCGCTGGCGACCCGCACGGCGCTCACGCCGAGGACCAGCGAGCCGACGATCGAGCCGACGTACGACTCGAACAGATCGGCGCCCATGCCGGCGACGTCGCCGACGTTGTCGCCGACGTTGTCGGCGATCGTGGCCGGGTTGCGCGGATCGTCCTCGGGGATGCCCGCCTCGACCTTGCCGACCAGGTCGGCGCCGACGTCGGCCGCCTTGGTGTAGATGCCGCCGCCGACGCGCGCGAAGAGCGCGATCGAGCTCGCGCCCAGGGAGAAGCCGGTGAGCACGGTGACCACGCGGCCGAGATCGGCCTGGGGCGAGCCGGAGTCGAAGATGCCGCTGTAGACGATGAACAGGAGGGTGAGTCCCACCACGCCGAGGCCGACCACGCAGAAGCCCATCACCGCGCCGCCGGAGAACGCCACCGCCAGTGCGGGATTCAGCCCCTTGCGCGCCGCCGCGGTGGTGCGGACGTTGGCCGCGGTCGCGACGCGCATGCCGAAGAAGCCGGCCAGTCCCGAGCAGAGCGCTCCGGCGATCAGCGAGACGCCGACCAGCCACGAGCTCGCCGGGTTGGAGGCGTTGGCCCAGGCCAGCAGCACCGCCACCACCAGGACGAAGATCGCCAGCACCTTGTACTCGCGCGCCAGAAAGGCCATCGCTCCCTCGCGGATGTGGCCCGCGATCACGGTCATTCGCTCGGTCCCGCTGTCCTGCCGGCTGATCCACGCACCGCGCAGCCAGGCGAACAGCAGTCCGAGCACGCCGCTGCCCACGATCAGATAGAGCATCGTCGACTGTTCCATTCTTCTCTCCCTCCCCGATTCAGTTGTTGAATCGGTTCATCGTCTGTTCCGGCCCGAATTCGAGCCAACTCTCACAGGCGTCGGCGGCGCGCTCGATCATCTCCTCGACCGGCGCGCGCTCGGCGGCGTCGAACGGCTCGAGCACGAACTCGACGAGGTCGTCGGCCTCGCCCGCCTCCGGTCCGATGCCGAGCCGGAGGCGCGGGACCCGATCGGTGTTCAGGCTGCGAACGACCGACTCCATCCCGCGGTGCCCTCCGGGGCTTCCCTGGGTGCGCAGCCGCAACCGGCCGAGAGGCAGATTCACCTCGTCGAACACGACCAGGATGTCTCCCGGATCGAAGTCGTTGCGCTCGACCAGACAGCGCGCCGCGTAGCCACTTCTGTTCATGTAGGTCTGTGGCATGCCGAGCGTGACGTCGGACCCCTCCGCGAGCAGCGTGTTGCACTCGAGCTTGTCCAGCCGGAGCGACCGCCTGCGGGCCAGCTCGCCGACCACTTCGAAGCCGACGTTGTGCCGCGTGTGGCGGTAGCGGTCTCCGGGGTTGCCGAGCCCGAGGATCAACCGGCGCGGCGCTTGGTCCGCGCCGTTCGAAGGAGATGTCATCACGCCAACGGGATCGTCGCGGCCTACCCGCTCTCCTCGTCCTCGGCTTCCTTGCCCTTGCCGATGACCTCGGGCTCGTCCGACTGCGCCTCGATCAGCATCTCCTCGGCCTCGCCCTCGGCCTCGGCCTCGAGCTCCTCGATCTCGGCGGCGACCCGGCTGTGGGAGACCGCCACGATCACCCGCTCGGGCTCGTCGATCAGATCGACGTCCGCGGGCAGCTGGATCGCCCCCGCCTCGACGTGATCGCCGATGGCCAGCTCGCTCACGTCGATGTCGAGCCCCTGCGGGATGTCGTTGGGCAGGCACTCGATCTCGACTTCACGGGTGATGAAGTCGAGCACACCGCCCTCGTTCCTTACGCCGTGCGGCTCGCCTTGCAGCTGGATGGCCACCTGGACCCTGACCTTCTGCTTCAGATCGATCCGCTGAAAGTCGATGTGGATGATCCGGCGGCTGATCGGATCGACCTGGAGGTCGCGGATCATCGCGTGCCGGGAGGCCTTGGTCCCCGCCAGCTCCAGCTTGAAGACGGCGTTCTCGCCGCCACCTCGCCTGAGCAGCTCGATCACCTTCTTGCGATCGATGGTGATCGGCACCGACTCCCTGTCGCCGCCGTAGACGACCGCCGGCACCGCGCCCGTGGCGCGCAACTGGCGGTTGGCGTTCTTGCCGATCTGCTCCCGCTTCTCTACCTTGATGGTCATTTCACTCATGTCTTGGTTCCCTAGACGAACAGCGAGCTTACCGAGCTGTTCTCGTAAATCCGTTTGATCGCTTCGCCCAAGAGCGGTGCGACGCTGTGGGCCTTGAGCTTGCTGGACTGCTTCAGCTTCTCCTCGAGCGGAGTCGTATTCGTGATCAGGACGGCCTCCAGCGGCGACCCGTTGATCTTGTCGATCGCGCCCCCGGACAGGACCGCGTGGATCCCGGCCGAGAACACCCGCACCGCGCCGTGCTTCTTGAGCGCTTCGACGCCCTTGAGCAGGGTGCCGCCCGTGTCGATGATGTCGTCGAGAATCAGGGTGTTGCGCCCGTCGACGTCGCCGATGACGTGCATGACCTCGGCCTCGTTGGCCCGCACCCGCCGCTTGTCGACGATCGCCAGCCCGGCATGCAGGCGCTTGGCGATGGCGCGGGCGCGCTCGACGCCGCCGGCGTCGGGCGAGACCAGCGTCAGCTTCGGCAGCTCCATCTCGCGGATCGCCTCGAGCAGCACGGGCGCCGCGAAGAGGTGATCCACCGGAACGTTGAAGAAGCCCTGGATCTGCCCGGCGTGCAGATCGAGGGTCAGGATGCGGTCGGCGCCGGCGACCGAGATCAGGTCGGCGACCAGCTTGGCCGTGATCGGCACCCGCGGCGCGTCCTTCTTGTCCTGGCGCGCGTAGCCGTAGTAGGGAATCACGGCGGTCACCCGATCGGCCGACGAGCGCTTGAAGGTGTCGAGCATGATCAGCAGCTCGACCAG
>JAHEKO010000577.1 GCA_024638355.1 Acidobacteriota bacterium | reverse complement strand
CGGACCCGGCCTCGAGGTGGCCGAGTCGAGCCGCGGCCTCGCGGTGGGCGACCTCGACGGCGACGGCGACCTCGACCTCGCGATCTCCAACGTCGACGCGCCGCCCACCCTACTGCGCAACGGCTCCGCACGGGCGGGCGCGTGGCTGATCGTCGACGCTCCCGGAGCCCTCCGCGCGACGGTCGCGACCGGAGCGAGCACGCTCGAGCGGCACCTGGTGGTGGGCGGCTCGTTCCTTTCGGCAAGCGACGACCGCTTGCACTTCGGCCTCGGCCCGGCGACGCGGGTCGAGCGGCTCACCCTGCGCACCGCCGACGGCAGTCGAACGGCGTTCGTCGGCCTGCCGGCCGACCGAGCGATCGTCGTCCCGCGGCGCTAGCCCGGCCTTCTCACCGGCGTTCGTCGCGAGCCGTACACGCGCCGGCCACGCCGCATCGCCGGCCCAGAGCCGAAGCGCCAGCTCGGCTCTCACCGAAGGCCGCCCACAGAGCCACCATTCGAGACCCGGGCTCGCTCCGATCGGCTCCGCCGGCGACGCGGCGGACGGCGCCGATACGGTCCACGCCGCGGCCACGATCGCCAGACCGCCGATGATCACACCGCCGCCGAGCGGGTCGCCCATCACCGCGACGCCGAGCAGCGCGCCCGTGATCGGCTGAAGGTTCAGATAGACGCCGGCGCGGCCGGCGCCGACCCGAGCCACGCCCCAGTTCCAGAGAACGTAGGCCAGCGTCGTGCAGCCGACACCGAGCGCCACCAGCGACGCCCAGGCGCCGGTCGAAAGGTCGAGCGGCGGCGGACCCGCCCAGGCCAGCGAGATCGGCAGTAGCGTCAGCGTGCCGGCGATCAGGATCCAACCGGTGGCGTACAGAGTCGGGTATCGCCCGACCAGGCGCTTGGTCAGGATCACCCACACCGCCGAGAGCACCATCGAGAGGAAGACGAGGAGGTTGCCGCGCCAGTCGTCGCCGGCTCCCGGCATCCCGACCAGAAGCACGACGCCCACACAGGAGAGGCCCACGGCGGTCCAGCCGCGCCGACCGAGCCGCTCCCCTTCGAACAGGACGGCGGCCAGGGCGAGCAGCGGCGCACCGGTGCCGATGAGCAGCGCGGCGCTCGTGGCGCTGGTGTAGCGCAGACCGCCGAATTGCAGCAGGAAGGTCACCGGCACCATCAGGAATCCGGTCAGCACGATCAGCCGGAGATCTCGCCGCTGCGGCCGGACTCTGCCGGTGAGAAGAACGGGCAGGAAGGGCAGCACGGCGAAACCGAAGCGGTAGATGAGCACATGCATCACCTCGAGCTCGGCGAGCGCTACCTTGCCCAACACGAATGAGGTGCCCCAGATCGTCGAGGCCAGCAACAGGGCCGTGATTCCGGCGGTATTCCTGCGTTCAGTCATCGGGCTCCCTCCCCTCGGATGGCCGGTCGCTGTTGATTCCAATGACATAACCATCTATACTTATTTAGCTGGTTCAGGCTACGCCCTTTGGCTTAACCTGTCAAGTTGTTTTTAGTGGTTATGTCGAGATCGAATCCGACAGCACGCGGTGCGGCCGCGCGGCCGGGGCTGGGCGTGAGCGAGCCGCGACTCTGCCTCGATTTCGTCAACACCGAAGGGGTGGAACGCAACAGTCCGCCCGACCGACTCGAGACGCTCGATCTGTTTCTGGAGTGGGCCGCCGGCAAGGGCGTCGTCGACACCGAGGCGGTGCCTCGGTTCCGCCGTGCAGCCGGCGAAGGCTCAGCGGTCGAAGGCTTCCTGATCGAGGCCCGCGAGCTCCGGGAGGCGCTCTACCGGATCTTCTCGGCGCTGGCCACCGGCGGCGAGCCCCCTGGCTCCGACCTCGCCGTCCTCGATCGGCATCTGGCCGCGGCGCTGCCCGACCTGCGGCTGCTGCGCGGCGACGGAGGCTTCGAGTGGAGGCTCCCTTCGAGCTCCGACGAGCCGGCCGAGCTGCTCCGGCCCATCGCCCTGGCGGCGGCCGATCTGCTCCGCTCCGGGCGGCTCGATCGGGTCAAGGAGTGCGCCGGCGAGAGCTGCACATGGATGTTCATCGACACCAGCCGCAACCGCAGCCGGCGCTGGTGCGATATGTCCGACTGCGGCAACCGCGCCAAGGCCCGGCGCTTCTACCGCCGGCATCGAGCGCCCGACGCCAGCTAGCCTGCGGATCGTCCTAGGCCGCCCGAACGTGGCGACGATGCCGGCTACCCTGCCGGCGAGGGGGCCAGGGCCGGCGCCGCCGCGGGCCTCGGCTCGGGCTTGTTGGTGAGCACCAGGTAGCCGCCGACGATGATCACCAGGATGCCGATCCAGAAGCGGATGTCGACCGCCGACCACGGAGTCCCGCTCACCTCCATCACATAGAAGCTGTTCACCACCGGCGCGCCGGCGAAGACCAGCGGCATGACGATCGACGGGCCGCCTCTGACGTAGCGGTTGCCGAAGACGATGCCCCAGGCGCCCAGGGTGGTGATGAGACCGGCGATCAGGCCGCGCGAGAAGCCTTCGCGGCTGAAGGTCGCGCTCGGATCGAGGCCGAGAGCCACGAAGGCCATGGCGACGCCGGCGACCACCACGT
>JAHEKO010000095.1:4823-10199 GCA_024638355.1 Acidobacteriota bacterium | reverse complement strand
CGGCGATGCTATCCTTCCCGGCCGCATGATCTCGGTCTCCGGCCTGGCCAAGGCCTACGGCTCGCAGAGCCTCTTTCGCGACGTCGCGTTCCAGCTCAACCCGGGTGAGCGCTATGGGCTGGTGGGCGCGAACGGCTCCGGCAAGTCGACGCTGCTGCGGATCCTGGCCGGCGACGAGCTGCCGAGCGACGGCACCATCTCGGTCGCCAAGAAGCTCCGCCTGGGCGTCCTGCGGCAGGACCAGTTCACCTTCGAGGACGAGCCGATTCTCGACGTCGCCCTGATGGGCAACGAGGAGCTGTGGCGGGCGATGTCCGAGAAGGAGGAGCTGCTGGCGGTCGCCGACCAGAGCTTCGACGCCGATCGGTACTCCGAGCTCGAGGAGATCGTGCTCAAGCACGACGGCTACTCCGCCGAGGCCCGCGCCGCCGAGATTCTCGAAGGGCTGGGGATCCCGGCGGAGACGCATCGCCAGCCTCTGTCCACGCTCTCGGGCGGCTTCAAGCTGCGCGTGCTGCTCGCTCAGGTGCTGGCCGCCGGGCCCGACGCGCTGCTCCTCGACGAGCCGACCAACCACCTCGACATCCTGTCGATCCGCTGGCTCGAGAAGTTCCTCCAGGAGTTCCCGGGCGTGGTGGTGGTCATCTCGCACGATCACCGCTTTCTCGACAACGTCTGTACCTACATCCTCGACGTCGACTACGAAACGGTGACCCTCTACACCGGCAACTACACCGAGTTCGACCTCGGCAAGCGCCTCGAGCGCGAGCGCAAGGAGAAAGAGATCGCCAAGCGCGAGAAGGAGATCGCGCATCACAAGGCGTTCGTCGAGCGCTTCAAGGCCAAGGCGACCAAGGCCCGGCAGGCGAAGAGCAAGCAGAAGCAGATGGAGCGGATCGTCATCGAGAGCCTGCCGCAGAGCTCGCGCCGCTACCCCACCTTCCGGTTCAAGCCGCGGCGGCCGAGCGGCAAGGACGTCCTGGTGCTCGACGGCATCTCCAAGGCCTTCGGCGACAACCAGGTGCTCGACGACGTCTCCCTCACCGTGCGCCGCGAGGATCGGGTGGCGATCATCGGACCGAACGGCATCGGCAAGTCGACTCTGCTGAAGATCGCGATGAGCGAGCTCGAGGCCGACGCCGGCAGCGCCGAGTGGGGCTACGAGACCCACCCCGGCTACTTCGCCCAGGATCACCGCAGCGCCCTCGACAGCGAGAAGCAGAGCGTCGAGGCGTGGCTCTGGGAAGCGTGTCCGGGAGAGCCGATCGGCTTCGTGCGCGGCCACCTCGGCCAGGTCCTCTTCTCCGGCAACGAAGTCGAGAAGCGGCTCGGCAGCCTCTCCGGCGGCGAAGCGGCGCGCTTGATCTTCGCGCGTCTGGCGGTCGACCAGCCCAACGTGCTGGTCCTCGACGAGCCGACCAACCACCTGGATCTCGAGTCGATCGAAGCGCTGGTCGAGGGGCTCTCCCGCTACGACGGCACGCTGATCCTGGTCTCCCACGATCGTTGGTTCGTCTCGCGCCTCGCCACCCGGGTCATCGAGATCTCGGCGAGCGGCATCCGCGACTACCTCGGCACCTACGAGGAGTATGTCGCCCACTGCGGCGACGACCATCTCGACCTCGAAGCGGTGGCGCTCAAGGCGCGACGCGAGAAGCGCAAGGCGAAGCAGAAGAGCCCCGGGGCAGGCCGCTCGAGCGCCGAGCGTCGGCAGCGCAGAAAGCTCGGCGCAGAGCACGAGCGCCTGACCGAGGCCATCGACCGCGCCGAGGCCCGGATCCACGAGATCAACGAGATCTTCTGCGATCCGGCCTACTTCGAGAGGACGCCGCGCAAAGAGGTCCAGAAGCTCGAGCAGGAGCAGAAGCGCCTGACCAGCGAGGTCGAGGAGAGGATGGCCGAGTGGGAGCGCGTCGAGAAGGAGCTCGAAGCCCTCTAGCCGGTCTGCGCCAGGATGAGCGCGACCAGCGCGATGAGAAGAAGCGTGCCGGCGATCAGCGCTCGGCGCGCAACTTCGCCACCAGCTCCCGCGCAGCCGAGCCCAGGTCGGGCTCGCGGTAGAGGCTGGTTCCGATCAGGAAGATGGTGTCCGGACCGTAGCGATCGATCCACTCGCTCATGCGGCGGGTGTCGATTCCGCCACCCGGCACCGGAAAGGCCGGCCGGTGCCGGCCGAGGGGGCGGCGCAGCCGGTCGTTGATCGCCAGACAGTCCTGCTGATCGAGCACGAACCGGCCGCCGACGTTCGGGTAGACGACCCCGTCGCAGCCGATCAGCCGGAAGAGCTCGCCCAGCAGAAGCTCCGGCGCGATGCCATGCTCGGCCGCGAAGAAGGCGCCGGTCAGCGCCGGGTGACCGAGGATCGCCAGGCCCGCGCTCTCGGCAATGGAACGAGTCGTCTCGAAGCCCAGGACCAGGGGGCTCATCATCACTCCGCGGCAGCCGGCGCGGCGGATCTCGGCGAGCCGCCGCCCCAGGTCGCCGGCCGCACCGGTGAGGTTCGGGAAGTAGAGCGTGGAGCCACCCGACCCGGCGTTGGCCTCCGCCACCGCACCGCTGCAGCGCTCGAGCCGCTCGTCGAACGGCGCCCATCTCTGGTTGGCCAGGGAGTGATCGTCCTTGATGATGTCGACACCGGCCAACGCGAGCTCTCGGCAGAGGTTCGCGAGCTCGCCCGCCGCGAGCCCGAGCGGCTTGAGCGCCGCGCACAGAAGCGGCCGCGCCGTCGCGACGCCGCAGAGCCGGCGCAGGCCCTCGACCCCGAAGCGTGGCCCCGGCAGCCGCTCGACGACGGCGGGTGGCCAGAGGATCTCTTCGATGCGGATGCCCGCCTTCATCGAGATGTTGCCGAAGAGAAGATTCAGGAGTTGCGGCAGCTCACCGCCGACGGCGTCGACCGGGTAGGAGATCCGCGCCAGGGCGCGGCCGCCTTCCTCTTCGAGCGTCTCGACCCGGCCGACGACCGCTTCGAAGACCGCCTCCGGCACGCACTCGGCCGGCAGCTCGACCGTCTGCTCGAGCGCGATGTCGCGAGCCTTCTCCGCCGGCGCCTCTCCCGGAGCGCAGGTCAGCCGGTAGCCGATGGTCAGCCGATCGCTCATTCGTCGAACGCCCAGAGTACGACATCGGGCTTGCGCCGGATTGGCGCCGGAGATAGAGTCTCCGCCATACAGCTATACGCCTAGTCGAGGGAGGGTGGCAGGCATGAGAGCAGGGTCGGAGCCGGCCGTCGGCTCCGCGAGGATGGTGTCTTTTTCCACGTCGCAGGATCACCTGCTGGCGGAGTTGGCACGCATCGATCTCCTGATTCGCCATCGCGTGGCGCAGGCTCGCGCCGCAGCCGGACCCGAGGAGCAGCTGCGCGGCCTCGTCATCTCGGAGACCGAGATCGACGAGGTCCTGGGGCGCGGGCTCGGCGCGCTCCCCTGGTCGGCGGACGGCGCGCTTCCGCGCGATCTGTCCGACGCTCTCGGCCGCCTCCGCCAAGAGATCGATGCCCGCTGCGAAGCGGGCCGCGGTCGCGGAATCGTCTACCGGCTCCATGAGCTCGAGCGGCGCTTCGGGCTCTCGCGGCTCGAGACGGAGACGCTGCTGCTCTGCCTGGCGCCGGAGATCGACCCGCGGTACGAGCGGCTGTTCGGCTACCTGCACGACGACGTGACGCGCAAGCGACCGAGCGTGCACCTGGTCTCGAGCCTGCTCTGCTCCGGCCTGGGCGATCGCCTGCGAGCCCGCCGGCTCTTCGAAGCGGCGGCGCCGCTGCGACGGCTCGGACTGGTCGCTACGGTGGACGACTCGGCCCGTCCGGGCGCCGGCCTGAGCGGTCGTGACCTACGGATCGAAGGCCGCGTGGCCTCGTTCCTGCTCGACTCCGACGAGCTCGATGCCGAGCTCGCCCGCTGCGCCCGGCTCGAGCCGACGTCCGTGGCGCTCGACCGCATGGTGCTCGACCGCGAGTTCCGCGGCAGGGTGCAGCGGCTACTCGACCCGGGAGGCCTGGCCCGTGGGCCCGCTTGCCTCTACCTCCGCGGCAGCGAAGGCGCCGGACGCCGGACCCTCGCGGCCGCCCTCGGCGCCGAGCTGGGCGTCGCGCTCCTGGTCGTCGACCTGTCGGCAGTCGCCGCTCGACCGCTCCCCGATCTCGAGACGGCCCTTCGGCGCGCGCACCGCGAGGCGAGGCTCCAGGACGCCGCGATCCTCTGGCACGGCTGCGACACGCTGCAAGAGGAGGCCCAGGCAGCGAAGCTCTCGCTCCTCCTGCGATGGGCCGGCGAGGTCGACGGCCCCACCTTCCTGGCGGGCGACGCCGAATGGCAGCCGGCCATCCCGACCTCCCTGCCCTGGCTCTCGATCTCGGTTCCCAGGCCGAGTCACGCCGAGCGGATGGAGCTGTGGAAGCGCTCACTCGGGCCGACCGAGAGGTCCGGAGACCTCGACATCGAGGCGGTGGCGACCGCCTTCCGGCTGGTTCCCGGTCAGATCGAGCGCGCCGCGGCCGCCGCCTCCGCCGCGGCGCGGGCCGTGGGCGGCGACGCAGCCCGACTGACCACGGCGGACCTGCTGGCTGCCTGCCGGCGCCAGTCGAGCCGCCGGCTGGCGCGACTCGCCCAGAAGATCGAGCCCCACTACGCGTGGGAGGACATCGTGCTGCCGACCGACCGGCTCGAACAGCTGCGCGAGCTCTGCGATCAGATCCGCTATCGCGCCCGCGTGCTCGAAGAGTGGGGCTTCGGCCGCAAGCTGTCGCTCGGCAAGGGACTCAACGTGCTCTTCGCCGGTCCGCCGGGTACCGGAAAGACGATGGCGGCCGAGATCATCGCCGGCCGGCTCGGACTCGAGCTCTACAAGATCGATCTGGCCTCCGTGGTGAGCAAGTACATCGGCGAGACGGAGAAGAACCTGCGCGAGATCTTTCGCGAAGCCGAGGCGGGCAACGTGGTGCTCTTCTTCGACGAGGCCGACGCGCTGTTCGGCAAGCGTACCGAGGTGCGCGACTCGCACGACCGCTACGCCAACATCGAGACCAGCTACCTCCTGCAGCGCATGGAGGAGTACGAGGGCGCCGTCATCCTGGCGACCAACCTGCGCAAGAACATGGATGACGCGTTCGTGCGGCGCATTCACTTCACGGTCGAGTTCCCCTTTCCGGACGCCGGCCACCGGCAGCGCATCTGGCAGGGCATCTGGCCCGACGAGACGCCGCTCGACGACGATCTCGACTTCGACTTCCTGGCGGGCCGGCTCGAGCTGACCGGCGGCAACATCCGCAACATCGCCCTGGCGGCGGCCTTCCTTGCCGCGAGCGACGGCGGCCGCATCACCATGGCTCACCTCCTGCACGCGGCGCGACGCGAGTACCAGAAGATGGGCAAGGTC
>JAHEKO010000095.1:0-4723 GCA_024638355.1 Acidobacteriota bacterium | reverse complement strand
CGTCCAGACGCCGCCGCCGGTGCGGATCGACTGCTCGTACCTCATCACCGCCTGGCCCAGCGACGGCTCACCCGATCCGGCGCAGGACGAGCACCGCATTCTGAGCGCGGTGATGCGCGCGGTGCTCAAGCACCGGCGGGTGCCGGACGACGTCCTTCAGGGCGCGCTCAAGGGCCAGGAGCCGCCGGTCAGAACGCTGCCGCTCCAGCCCAGCCAGCTCCAGAGTCTCGGCGAGTTCTGGCAGTCGCTCGGCGGCCGGCCGAAGGCGGCGCTCAACTACGCGGTGACGATCTCGGTGGACCTGTTCGAGCCGGTCGAAGCTCCCATCGTGAAGGAGCGAATCGTGAAATTGGATCAGAAGCAACCCGTCCGCGACAGCGGATAGGAAATGAGCGAAAGGAGAAGAGACGATGCCTGAATACCTCTCACCCGGCGTATATGTCGAAGAGGTGCCGTCCGCGGTTCAGCCGATCGCCGGCGTCGGCACCAGCACCGCCGGATTCGTCGGCGTGGTGCCCGACAGCGTCAAGATTCCCGACCCGGACGATCCGACCAAGGAGAAGGACTTCTCCATGCCCGCGGCGAACGACGTGAAGCTGTGCACGAGCTTCGCCGAGTTCAAGAAGTCGTTCGGCGACTTCAACAAGGAGCCCGGGCAGAATCAGCTGGCCCACGCCGTCTACGGCTTCTTCAACAACGGCGGCACGCGCTGCTACGTCACCCGGGCCAAGACGGCGGCCGGCATCAACAAGGCCCTGGAGGCCTTCGAGCCGGTCGACGACATCGCGATCGTGGCCGCGCCCGGGCAGCTTGCCAAAGACGCCCAGACGTTCGTCATCGACCACTGCGAGAAGGCGGGCGACCGCTTCGCCATTCTCGACGGCCAGCGCACGAGCGACTTCACGGCCGCGAAGGTGAAAGGGACCGTCAAGGACAGCGACTATGCCGCTCTCTACTTCCCGTGGATCGAGGTTTTCGACCCGGTGACCGCCAAGAGCGCGATGGTACCCCCGAGCGGCCACATGGCCGGGGTCTACGCGCGCGTCGACACCCAGCGCGGCGTCCACAAGGCGCCCGCCAACGAGGTCATCCGCGGCGCGCTCGGCGTCGAGTCTCGGCTCAGCAAGGGCCACCAGGACGGCCTCAACCCGGGCGGCCTGAACGTCATCCGGGTCTTCAACGGCTCGACCACGGTGTGGGGAGCGCGGACGCTCGGCGGCGACGCCAACACGGAGTGGAAGTACGTGCCGGTGCGGCGTCTCTTCATCTTCATGCGCGAGTCGATCGACCAGGGCACCAAGTGGGTCGTCTTCGAGCCCAACGACGCCAATCTGTGGGCCAAGATCCGCCGCAACGTCGGCGCGTTCCTGACCAACGTCTGGCGCTCGGGCGCGCTGTTCGGCGCCACTCCCGAAGAGGCCTTCTTCGTCAAGTGCGACGCCGAGACCAACCCGTCCGACGTCCGTGAAGCGGGCCAGGTGGTGACCGAGATCGGTGTGGCGGTGGTCAGGCCGGCCGAGTTCGTGATCTTCCGGATCAGCCAGTGGGCCGGGCCGGGCGCCTGATCGGAGCTCGAGGCCGCTAGCGAGAGGCATTGCCGATGTCGCCCTACGAGACTCCCGGCGTCTACAGGAGAGAGGTCGTTCGCCGGCCTCGGCCCGGTCTGCAGACCGGCGTTCCCGCCTTCGTCGGCGTCGCCGAGCGCACAGGCGCCGGCGACCCGCACGAGCCGCTGGTGCTGACCAGCCCCGAGGCGCTGACCGATCTGCTGCGGCCGCGGGCCGGCGGCTACCTGGAGCGAGCGGTGGCCGGCTTCTTCGAGAACGGCGGCAGAACGTGCTTCGTGGCGCCGGTAGCGGACGACTCGGAGCGCGCGCTGAGGGCGGCCCTGGAACGGCTCGAAGCCGAAGAGGAGCTCGACCTGGTCTGCGCGCCCGACGTCATGCACCACTACCGCGCTCAGCTCGAGCTCCTGCTCGAGCTGCCGGGAGCCGACCGCGACGAGATCCTCGCCGAGCAGCGAACCGCGGTGCGCGGCAAGCAGCTCCTGCTCCTCGATCACTGTCGGCGGCTGGGCAACCGGTTCGCGATCCTCGACGCGCTCCCCGAGGTCGACGCGGCGCAGGTGCTCGCCCAGCGCGCGGGCCTCGAGGGTGCCGACGGCGCGCTCTACTACCCCTGGATCCAGCTGCGAGACGGCGAGATGGTCCCCCCGTGCGGCCACGTCGCCGGGGTCTACGCCCGCAGCGACGAGGCCGGAGGCGTCCACAAGGCGCCGGCCAACGAGACCGTGCGCGGTGCTCTCGACCTCGACCGCGAGATCGACGACGCGATCCAGGCGCGGCTCAACCCCCAGTCGGTCAACTGCATCCGGGCGCTACCCGGGCGCGGCATCCGAGTGTGGGGCGCGCGGACTCTCAGCCGCGAGAGCGCATGGACCTACGTCAGCGTCCGGCGGATCTTCCTGACCGCCGCGCGCTGGATCGACCGCAACATGCACGCCCTTACGTTCGAACCCAACGACCTCAAGCTCTGGGCTCGGATCGAGCGCGAGCTGAGCGTCTACTTCGAGAGCCTCTTCCATCGCGGCGCCCTGCGCGGCGCCACGCCGCAGGAGGCCTTCTACATCAAGTGCGACGTCGAGACCAACCCGCCGGACGTTCGGGAGCTGGGCCAGTCGATCACCGAGATCGGCCTGGCGCCCGGCATTCCGAGCGAGTTCGTGGTGGTTCAGCTGGTCCACGACGCGAGCGGAACCAGAATCGCCGGGCCGACGACGCCCGGTTAGACCAACAAGGAGGAAAGACTCATGCCTACCGGAGCCCGAATCGACCCATATGGCGCCTACAACTTCCTGGTGGAGATCGACGGCATCACGCGCGCCGGCTTCCAGGAGGTCTCGGGGCTCGACTCCACCCAGGAGGCGGGCGACTACCGCGAAGGTACCGACCCGCTGACGACCCGCAAACTGCCCGGCCTCAACACCTACTCGAGCATCTCGCTCAAGCGCGGCTTCACCGACGACCAGGAGCTGTGGCAGTGGCGCAAGAAGGCGATGGACGGCAAGGTCGAGCGCCGCAACCTCTCCATCGTGCTGCTCGACGACGCACGCGAGGAGAAGCTGCGCTGGAACATCCGCGAGGCCTGGCCGTCCAAGTGGGAGGGCCCGAGCCTCAACGCACAGGGCAGCGATCTCGCGATCGAGAGCCTGGAGCTCGCGCACGAAGGGGTCGAGTGGGCGTCGTGACCCTCGAGACCGAGTTTCCCTTCACGCTGCCCAAGGGCTTCGTCGACGACGAGGGCACCCTGCATCGCGAGGGGATCATGCGGTTGGCGACGGCGTACGACGAGATCGCGCCGCTCAAGGACCCGCGCGTGCAGGCCAACCCGGGCTACGTGGTGATCATCCTGCTGTCGCGGGTGATCACCCGCCTGGGCAGCCTCGAGCCGATCAATCCGCGGGTCATCGAGCGGCTGTTCGCCGCCGACCTGTCGTTCTTGCAGCAGCTCTACAGCTCACTCAACGACAACGGTCACAGCCGGCTGTCGGTCGAATGCCCGCACTGCCAGCAGGAGTTCGAGGTGGAGACCGCGGCCTCGGGGGAATAGTGGGCTACCCCTCGGATCGGCTCTTCGAGGAGGTAGCCCACATCGCCCACACTTTCCACTGGTCGTACGACGAGATCATGCGCCTGGATCATCTCGAGCGCCGGCGCTGGCTGCGGGAGATCGCCGGCATCCACGATCGGCAGGCCCAGCAGCTCGGAGGCTGAATGACGATTCCCGGAGTCAACACCGCGTTCGCCCTGGTCACCGGACTCACCGGTTCTCGGCTGGATCCCTATCTGCAGAGCAACTTCCTGGTGGAGATCGAGGGACTGCTGGTCGGCGGCTTCAGCGAGGTCGCGGGGCTCGAGACCGAGATCGAGGTCGAAGAGATCCACGAAGGCGGCTTCGGCACCCACCAGTTGCCCAAGGGCGTCAGCCACCCCCGGCTGGTGCTCAAGCATGGCCTCACCGACCTCGACCTGCTCTGGGGCTGGCTCAACGACGTTGCCCAGATGCGGCCCGGACTCTGGGGGCAGCTCAGCGCCAAGCTGCCGGCCAGCGCCAAGAGCGTGATGGGTCTCGCCGGCGCCCCGGGTGAAGCGAGCTATCGGCGCAATGGCAGTCTCTTCCTGCTCGACAGCCAGCGGCTACCGGCGGCGTGGTGGAACTTCAAGAACGCCTATCCGGTGAAGTGGTCGGGCCCGACCTTCAACGCCGACTCGGGCACGGTCGCGGTCGAGAGCCTCGAACTGGTCCACGAAGGCCTGGACAAGCCGACGCTGAGTCGCGCCCTTTCGGCGACACGCCTGGGTCTCAAGGTAGCGGGAGTCTGATCGGAAGATGCCCGAGCAGGCCGTCGATCCACGGCAGGTCAGTCGCCTCCTGCGGCCCCTACAGCGGCCCGGGGTGATCGAGCCCCACCGCATGGCTCGGGTGCTGCGGCGCGCCGACGTACCTGCCCGGAGGCTGCCGATGCTGGCGTCCTGGAGCGAGCGCTGGCAGCGCTCGAGGGCGGTTGGGAGCGCTCCTGCGCCCATCGCCTACCCGCGACCGGCCGCGGCGGAGGCCGTCGCACCGAGTAGCCCGGCAGGAACGCGATCGGCGACGCCGAGCGCCCCGGCACCGACCGCCGGCGTCGTTCAGCGCGTCGCCCGGGCCGAACCTGGAGAGAACG
>JAHEKO010000576.1:1223-2599 GCA_024638355.1 Acidobacteriota bacterium | reverse complement strand
CCGCGGCCGCGGCCTGCGGGGCGGAGCGGATAGAGTAGCGCCCGGCATGACGGCGACCGAGCTCACGCCCGCGGAACTGCGCCGCTACGCCCGCCATCTGATCCTGCCCGAGGTCGGGCGCGCCGGTCAGGAACGGCTGAAGGCCTCGCGCATCCTGATCGTCGGGGCGGGCGGACTCGGCTCGCCGGTCGGTCTCTACCTGGCGGCGGCCGGGGTCGGAACGCTCGGGCTGGTCGATTTCGACACCGTCGACGAGTCGAACCTGCAGCGCCAGGTCCTCTATGCCGAGTCCGACGTCGGCCGGCCGAAACTCGAGGCCGCGGCCGAGCGGCTCGGCGGGGTGAACCCCCACGTCACGCTGGAGCGGCACCCGGAGCGGCTCGACTCGTCGAACGCCCTCGAGCTCTTCCGTCGCTACGACGTGATCGTCGACGGCAGCGACAACTTTCCGACCCGCTACCTGGTCAACGACGCCTGCGTGCTGACCGGCAAGCCGAACGTCTACGGATCGATCTTCCGCTTCGAAGGCCAGGTGTCGGTCTTCTGGGGCGCCGAGGGCCCGTGCTACCGGTGTCTCTTCCCCGAGCCGCCGCCACCGGACGCGGTGCCGTCGTGCGCCGAGGGCGGCGTGCTGGGCGTGCTGCCGGGAGTGATCGGCTCGCTGCAGGCCAACGAGGCGATCAAGCTGGCGCTGGGCGCGGGGCGGCCGCTGATCGGCCGGCTGCTGCTGTTCGACGCGCTGCGCCTCGAGTTCCGGGAGCTCAAGCTCGGCAAGAGCGCCGACTGTCCGGTCTGCTCCGCGTCGCCGACCCAGACCGAGCTGATCGACTACGAACGCTTCTGCGGCCTCGAGCGCGACGCCGGGCGGGTCGAGGGAGACACCGAGCTCGGACCGCGGCAGTTGCGAGCGCTGCTCGACGGAGACCAGGGGATCGTTCTGCTGGACGTGCGCACGCCGGTCGAGAGCGCCATCGGCGCGATCGAGGGCTCGACGCTGATCCCGATCCAGGAGCTCGTCGGCCGGCTCGACGAGCTCGATCGCCAGGCCGAGATCGTCGTCTACTGTCACACCGGCGTGCGGTCCAGGGCGGCGCTCGACTACCTGCGGCAGCAGGGCTTCGACAGCGTACGCCACCTGGCCGGCGGGATCGACGCCTGGAGCGTCGAAGTCGATCCCTCGATCCCTCGCTACTGATGCGCGCTCTGGCGGCACGCATCCTCTTCGTGCTGCTCCTCGGGTCGCTCGCCTTCGGCGCCTGGCTGACGCGCAACCCCGAGGCCGAGATCCTGGCGCGGGCGACCGGCTGGCCGGTGGTCGGCGCCTGGGCGACGAAGCTCCGCGACGCCTACCTTCCGCCCGCCCCGGCGCCGCGGCC
>JAHEKO010000576.1:0-1123 GCA_024638355.1 Acidobacteriota bacterium | reverse complement strand
TTCGCGCGGCACGACGACTTCGCCGCCTATCAGGAGCGCGAGTCGCGGCTGCGCGGCCTGGACGTCTCGGGCGTCGCCGGCCGGGGAATCGTCGCCGTCGACCTGGAGCGGCGCGAGCAGGAGGAGATCGCGGCTACCGTGGTGCACGAGCTGACGCACCTCATGAACCGGCGGGCGCTCGGGCCCGCGCTGCCCGCTTGGCTCGAGGAGGGGCTGGCGGACGACCTCGCGCACTCGGAGATCGATCCGCAGGGCAAGCTGGAGCCGAGCCGCCTCGGCGGGCTGTCCCTCCGGCGCTGGGACGGATGGGAGTGGCGCGGCGCGCGCGCCTCGGCGATCAGTCTGAGGCGCGCTCTGGACGCCGGCCGAATGCGTCCCCTGGCCGAGCTCCTGGCGCTCGACTGGCGGGAGTTCGTGGCTGCGGACGGCGAGCGGACGAGCTACCCGCAGGCGGCCTTCTGGGTGCGCTTTCTACTCTCCGACCCGAACCTCGCTCCGGCCTTTCGCGGCTACCTGCGCGAGGTGGCGGCGGGCGGCTCGGCCGCACCCGAGGCGCTACGGGCGCGCCTGGGCGCCGACTGGGCGACTCTCGACGAACGCTTCGCCCGGTGGATCCGGGTCCATCTTCACGACGTGACGGGCTCGCGAAGCGGCTCCTCTTCGCGCCAGGCCGACTCGCCGTCCTCGTAGATCTCCCGCTTCCACACCGGCACTTCGCGCTTCAGGCGCTCGAGCGCTTCGCGGCTGGCCCGGTACGACGCCTCGCGGTGGGGTGACGACACCGCGATCGCCACGCTCGGCTCGCCGATCTCGACCGCGCCCAGGCGGTGGACGATGCGCACCGTGAGTCCCGCCCCAGCCTCTTCGAGCTCGCCGGCGATACGCTCGAGAGCGCCCTGGGCCATCGGGCGGTAGGCGGTGTAGCTCAGCCTTCGGACGGCGCGGCCGGCGGTGCGGTTTCGAGGCCGGCCGAGGAAGACGAGGAGCGCCCCGCTGCCGGGATCGGTCATCTCGCGGGTGAGCTCGTCGAGGTCGATCCGCCCCTCGACCAGCCGGGCTCGCGCTGCCGGCGCGCCTCCCGAGACCGGCGGCAGAAGGGCGACCTCGCAGCCGTCGGCGAGCG
>JAHEKO010000575.1 GCA_024638355.1 Acidobacteriota bacterium | reverse complement strand
ACATCGACCGCGCGGCGCGCGAGATCATCCGCGGCGCCTCGTTCGACAACAACATGGTCTGCACCGACGAGAAGGAGACCCTGGTCGTCGAGTCGAAGGCCGCCGAGCTGGTGCGGGCGCTCGCCGCCCACGGCGCCGTCGTGCTCAAGGAGTACCAGCTGCGCCAGATCGAGAAGGTGATCTTCCGCGAGCTCGGCCGGCCCAACGAGCCGGGCCGGATCGACCGCAAGTGGATCGGCCGGCATGCCGGCAGCATCCTGCGCGAGATCGGGATCTCGGCGAGCGACAACGTGCGGCTGATCGTGGCCGAGGTGCCCAACGAGCACAGCCTGGTCTGGACCGAGCAGATGATGCCGGTCATGCCGGTGACGCGGGTGCGCAACGTCGACGAAGGTATCGACCTGGCGGTGCGCGCCGAGCACCGCTTCCGCCACACGGCTTCGATCCACTCCAACGACGTCGAGACCATCACCCGTATGGCGCGGGCGATGAACGTGAGCATCTTCGTGGCCAACGCCGCCAACGTCGCCGGCCTCGGCGGCGGCGGCGAGGACTTCACCTCTTTCTCGATCGCCACGCCGACCGGCGAGGGGCTGACGCGGCCGCGGACGTTCTCGCGGATTCGACGGCTGACGGTGGCGGGGTCGTTGAGGATCACATGAACCCGGTGGAACGGGCTCGTGGCCTACACGGACCTCCGCCGGGGGCGCCCGGGCCGGCGGCTAGCTGTAGCCGGTCGGCTGGGGAAGGTTCGGCGTGAGCCTGCCGGCGATCGTGCTGCTCGAGTTCGACTCGATCGCTATCGGGATTCTCGCGGGCGACGCCATGGCCAAGCGGGCTCCCTTGGCGGCGCTCCGGGCCGGCACGGTCCAGCCGGGAAAGTACCTGGTGCTGGCCGGTGGCGCGGTGGCCGACGTCGAGGAGGCGCGGGCGGCGGGGCTCGAGGCCGGCGAGACGGCGCTGGTGGATCAGATCTTCCTGCCCGACATCCACCCCGACGTGCTCGGTTCGCTGAGCGGTGAGCGGCGGCGCGCGCACGGCGAGGCGGTGGGGGTGGTCGAGACGCGGACGGTGGCGGCCACCATCGCCGCCGCGGACGCGGCGGTCAAGGGCTCGCTGGTCACCCTGCTCGACATTCGCCTGGCCGATGGGCTGGGCGGCAAGGGCTACCTCCTCCTCGGCGGCGACGTCTCCGACGTCGAGGCGGGCGTCGACCTCGGCGTCTCGCGTCTGACCCGTAGCGGAGAGCTGGTCGGCTCGGTGGTGATTCCGCGGATGCACGAGGAGATGTACGAGAACCTCCACAGCCAGCAGCGCTTCGGTCACCGGGTGCGCACGGCGCCGGCGGGTGGCGGGTGAAGCTCGGCAAGGTGATCGGCACGGTGGTCGCGTCGACCCATGTCGACGGCCTCGAAGGGGTGAAGCTGCTCATCGTGCAGCCGCTCGACAAGAAGCGCCGGCCGAAAGGGCGGCCGGTAGTCGCCGGCGACGGGCTCCAGATTGCCGGCTACGGCGAGATCGTCTACTACGTGTCGAGCCGTGAGGCGGCGCTGGCGATGCCCCAGAACACCTTCGTGCCAGTCGACGACGCCATCGTCGGCATCGTCGACGAGGTTCACGAGGACCCGGGGCGATGAAGCTCGGCAGGGTGGTCGGCAACGTCGTGTCGACCGTCAGCAATCCCCTCTACGACGGGCGGAAGCTCCTGCTCTGCGACCTGGTCGACGAGCGCGGCCGCGACGTCGGCGACTACCTGATCGCGGTCGACAACGTCGGCGCGGGGGCGGGCGAGACCGTGCTCGTGCTCGACGAGGGCAACGGCGCGCGGCAGGTGCTCGACTGGCCGGAAGGCGCGGTGCGCGCGGTGGTGGTGGGGATCGTGGACCGGGTCGACCTGGGCTAGCCGGACTGGCTCGAGGCCTCCGCTGCGACCGTGATCTCGGTCCGGAGGTAGGAGGCGACGCGGCCGAGCCGATCTTCGACGCCGAGGCCGACGACGTGGGTGCCGGGCTCGAAGCGAAGCTGGATGGTGACGGTGTGCATGCCGTTCTGCGGCCGCCGCCCGATCTCCAGCGGAATCGTGCGCTCGAAGAGCGAATTGCGGTGCTCGTCGGAGTTCGCCACCGCGACCACCACTCGCACTTCGCCCCGGCTCTTGCCGCGCTCTTCGAGCAGGGTGAGTCGATCGAGCGGCAGGGTGATCGCCAGCGGCACCTGGAAGCGGCCGCTCTCGAGGGCGGTGGCGCCGAGCGGCTCGACCGTGAGGCCGAGGGGATTGTCGCTGGCGCCGAGCACGAGCGCGGTCAGGGCGCGCTCGGCGACCCGTTCGGCCTCGGGCACGGCGCGGTAGCGGGTGCGATAGCGCAGCCTGTAGCCGCGTCCGGCCTCCGGCGCGAGGGCCACCTTGATCCTGTGGACCTCGCCGTCCCAGCCGTGCGCCGGGCTGAAGCCGAGGGAGTAGAGGTTCGAGATGTCCTGCGCCATGTCGGCGAGCTCGGCCGCCGGCCGGTTGGCGTTGAAGAAGGCGCGGCCCGCGGTCTGGTCGGCGATCGTGAAGAGCGAGCCGCGCAGGTTCTCGCGCCGCGTCGAATCGTTGCGCA
>JAHEKO010000094.1 GCA_024638355.1 Acidobacteriota bacterium | reverse complement strand
CCGCCTGCGGCATCCGCCAACAGATCGACGACGGCGTAGAAGGCCGCCTGGTCCCGAACGCCGAAGATCCGGCCGGCATCGCGGCCGTCCTCGCCGAGGTGCTGAACGACCCCGAGGGCCGGGCGCGCATGGCGCGCGCCGGTCTCAAACGCGTCCACCGCCACTTCCTGATCTTCAAGCAGCTCGCCGACTGGCTCGGCGTGCTCGCCAAGGTGGCGGACTCGAGAGCGCCGGCGAAGTCGTAGCCACCTGAGTCCAGCTCTCCGCAGCCGCCTCCCGGGCGAAGGCCGACGGCCCTCGAGCTAGCGCTGCAGGCCGGACGGTTCCTGCTTGCGACTGACTGCCGACGGCGCTCAGTCGACCACGCCGGCGAGGTCCTCGATTCCGTAGACCGGGGGAATGCCGGAGCGGAAGCGGCCGGCCAGGCTCTCCTCGTCGACCAGCAGCCGGCCGTTCGCGATGTAGCGCTCGCCGCGGAGCTCCTGCACCCATTCGATGATCGAGTCGATGGTGGGAACCTCGACCTCGAGCTGCTCGGCCAGCCACTTGGCGATGCAGACGCCGTAGGAGATGTCGTCGGTGAAGAAGCGGTGGTCGGTGTCGATGGCCCAGGCGCCGTCGGCGAGCTGCCGCGTCGGCGGCTTGATCGCACCGAGCGTCTGCGACGTCGTGAACGACTCGCGAATGTCGGTGTTGGCCGACTGGTAGGAAAGCCGCTCGAGCGCCAGGTAGTCGAGCATGTGCGGAAACTCGCGATCGGAGAAGCGCGCGCGAATCCCCTCGCGCACCTCCGAGTAATCGGCGTCGAGCGCTCGGAGGACGTCGGCGGAAAGCTCGTCGAAATCGCGGTAGAAGTAGGGGATCTCCTCGGCGCTCTCCCAGCGGCCGCCGTAGCGGCGGAAGAGACCGTAGCAGCGCGCCGGGTGAATGATCTGGTTGTCGACCGAGAGGGTCAGCGACAGGAAGCTGTCGGCCTGCACGAAGGCTCCCTTGTCGAGCCAGCGCTCGCAGAGCGAGCTCAAGAAGGCCCCGTCGAGCGCCGCGAACCGATCGCGCGGCGACACCGCGGCGACGTTCACCTCCTTCGAGCCGTAGGTGACCCCGCGCGAGCCGTAGTCGAGCACCCGGCAGATCCACGGAATCAGGCCGACCGCGAACGTGGTGATCGACTCGAGGCCGAGCTCGTGCTCGATCTCGCCGACCATCCAATTGAATCCCGCCTGGCCGTAGATCGTCCCGACGAAGACCTCGCGCTCGCGGTCGAGGTGCGGCGCCAGGCCGTGCAGCGCGAGCCGGTACTTGGCGACCGGCATGCACAGAATCACCACGTCGGTGCCCGGAATCACCTCGGCGGGATCGTCGCTGACCTTCTCGAGCTTGCCGCGGAAGGTCCGTTCGACCTCGCCGTCGATCGACTGCAGCTCGAGCGCGACTTCGCGCGACCACTCTCCCGGCCGGCGCGTCAGCAGCCGGACCGGATGTCCGGCGGCCGAGAGAAACGGGATCAGGACGTGGGCGCTGGCGCCGCCGCCGGCCACGGTCACGGTCGGTTTGGAGTCCGCTTGCATGCTCTCCTCCTCAGGCGACGCCTACCGCCCGCAGCAGCTGGAAGGTGACCAGCGAGCAGACGTAGGCGAGCGCGCTCATGTAGCCGAGCTGGACCAGGGGCCACTTCCAGCCGCCGGTCTCGCGACGCGTGATCGCCTGCGTCGACAGGCACTGCATCGCCAGCACGTAGAAGATCAACAGACTGGCCGACGTCGCGGTGGTGAAGACGCGCGTGCCGTCGCTCCGCTCGGCGCGCTGGAGCGTCTCGAACAGCGAGCGCGACTCGGCGTCGGCGCCGCTCTCGCCCACGCCGTAGACCACCGCCAGGGTGGAGACGATCACCTCGCGCGCGGCGAACGAGCTCAAGATACCGACGCCGATCTGCCAGTCGAAGCCGAGCGGCGCGAGGACCGGCTCGATCAGATGACCGAGTCGGCCGGCGTACGAGTTGGCCAGGGCGTGCTGACTGACGAGGTCCTGCGCCTCCATGGCCAGCTCGGCGGCGGCGACCTCGTCTCCCGCCCTCTCGAGCTCGGCCGCCTGCTCGAGCGCCGCGTGCGCCGCGGCCGGCGGCTCGCTGCGCGGGAAGCTGGCGAGCGCCCAGAGGACGATCGAGACGGCGAGGATAATCGAGCCCGCTCGGCGGACGAAGATACGCGCCCGATCCCACATGGTGAGCAGCGCGGTCTTGAAGCTCGGCAGCCGGTAGCTCGGCAGCTCGAGCACCAGCGGCCGCGTCTCGCCCGGAAGGATGGTGCGCTTGAAGACCAGCGCCATCCCGAGCGCCGCCGCGATGCCGAGCGAGTAGGCGCCGGTGAAGATCAGGCCGGCCAGCAGCGGCCGATTGGGGAAGAGGAGCGCCGTCAGGATCGCGTACACCGGGATGCGTGCCGAGCAGCTGAAGAGCGGCAGCACCAGCATGGTCACCAGCCGGTCGCGCCGATCCTCGATCACCCGCGTCGACATGATCGCCGGGATGGCGCAGGCGTGCGCCGAGATCATCGGCACGAACGCCTTCCCCGGTAGGCCGACCCTGCGCATCAACCGGTCCATGACAAAGGCGGCGCGCGCCAGGTAGCCGGTGTCTTCGAGCAGCGACAGGAAGAAGAAGAGGATGCAGATCTGCGGCAGGAAGACGAGCACGCCGCCGACGCCGCCGAGGATGCCCTCGACCATCAGGCTCTTGACGAAGCCGTCGGGCATCCAGGCGCCGAGCGCGGCGCCGGCGCCGGCGAATCCGCGGTCGATCCAGTCCATCGGATACTGGGCGACCCAGAAGATCAGCGCGAAGACCGCGAACATCACTCCCAGGAAAGCGGCGACGCCCACGGACGGGTGGGTCAGCAGCCGATCGATGCGGTCGGTGCGCTCGCCCTGGCTCGGCGAGCGGCCCGCCGAACAGCGCACGCCGACCTCCTCGGCCCAGTCGAATCGGGCCTTGAAGGGGCATCCCTCGCACTCCTCGGCCGGCGGCACGGCGGCGAGCGGCGTCGGCTTCCAGGGGCGGTGAACGGCGATCTCGAGGCGATGCCTGAGATCGTCGAGTCCGCGGTTGGAGCGGGCCACGATCGGCACCACCGGGCAGCCGAGCTCGGCGGAGAGCCGTTCGGCGTCGACCTCGATCGCCGCCTGCTCGGCGAGATCCATCATGTTGAGCGCGACCACCACGGGAAGGCCCAGCTCCAGGACCTGGCTCGCCAGGTAGAGGTTGCGCTCGAGGCTGGTGGCGTCGACCAGAAGCAGAACAAGGTCCGGGCGTGGATGGCCCGGGATCTCGCCGAGCAGCGCGTCGCGCGCCAGGCGCTCTTCCTGGGTCGCGCCCGTTACGCTGTAGAGCCCCGGCAGATCGAGCAGCTTGACCCGCCGGCCGGCGAGCCGGGTGTGGCCGATCCGGCGCTCGACGGTCGTCCCCGGGAAGTTGGCGGTCTTCGCCCGCAGCCCGGTGAGGGCGTTGAAGAGCGTCGTCTTGCCCGCGTTGGGGTTGCCGATGAGGGCGATCAGGATCTCGCTCTCCCGGCCGGAGGCGATCTTCTCGACGGTGGCACCGCTACCCGGCATCGCTCGTCGGCCTTCCCTAGCCCCGCCCGCCGAAGGCGTCACCGCCGCAGGGCTCGACCAGAACCCGCGCCGCGAGCCGCGCCGACACACCCAGCCGCGTACCCATCACCTTGACGATGAGCGGATCGCCCGCCTGGACCAACATCACCTTGCGGCCGAGGCAGACGCCCAGCGACTTGAGCTGGTCGACGTCGCCCTCGCCGGCGTCGCGGACGATGCCGCAGTGTCCGGGCTCGATCTGATCGAGCCGCCGCCACCCTGCCCGTTCGTCCACGCCGGTCATCGCCGAGAACTCTAGCAACGTTCCCGCCCCATCGGGGCGACCCGATCGGGTGGGCTCAGCGCGCGCCGGGCTTGCGGAATCGCAACACGTGCTGCCGCGGCAGCCTGTCCAGGTTGTCGACGAACTCGAGATCGTGCACCACCATCTCGCGGCGGGCCTGGTCGGCGGTCATCTTGTGCAGCGCCTTGATCGGCACCCAGGGATTCTCGCCACGGTATTCGACCAGCACCAGGAGGCCGCCCGGCCGGAGGGCGCGCACGATGGCGTCGGTCATCTCCCAGGGGTGGGAGAGCTCGTGGTAGACGTCGACGAGGAGCGCGAGATCAACCTCGCCGGCGGGCAGCCCGGGATCTTCCGCCGAGCCGAGAAGGGTTACGACGTTCTCGAGACCGCCCTTCGCGGCCCTCCGCTCGATGATGTCGAGCATCTCCTGCTGGATGTCCACGGCCAGCACCCGGCCGCGCGGACCGACCCTCTCGGCCAGCGGCAGGGTGAAGTAGCCCGAGCCCGCGCCGACGTCGGCGACCACGTCTCCGGGACCGATCTCGAGCGACTCGAGAAGCAGATCGGTGCGCTCCTCTCGTTCGCGCTCGGGCCGTTCGAGCCAGGGCGCGCCGAGGTGCGACATGTAGTGGGCGATCTCGCGCCCCATGTAGAACTTGCCGAGCCCGGCCGGATCGCGAGATCTGCGGTACTCGTAGCGGTCGGCCGCCGGCTCCGATGCCGTCGCCGCCGACGCCGGAGGCCCGAGCCATGTCGTCGCGAGTAGGAGAGCGACGACGAGCCGCGCGACGGGGATTCGACCGACCATGCCCGACCGTTCGCTCCCTGGCCGCCGTCGGTTGCCTCAGTCGCTGGGCAATACGCCGTCGCGAATCGCGGCTCGATGCCACTTCGCTCCCAGGTCCCGGCCGCGCTCCCCGGCCACCTCTCCGCAGGCGTAGACCACCTGGTAGAGCTGGAACTGGTCGCGCGCGCCGGTCTCGGGGGCCGCTGGATTCGCCCCACGCGCGCCGTAGAGCTCCGCGCGCCGCTTGATGCCGAGCATCTGCTTGAGGGCCATGACGGTGTCGACGGCCTGGAAAAAGAGCAGCACGGGCCAGCCGGTGACGCCCCGCGCGTCCCACGAGAACCGCGCGACGAGCCGCGTGCCGGCGCCCCGCGGCTCGATCTCGTAGCAGAAGACCGCGCGCGTGCCGGCGCCGGCCAGGGGCGCCTCGGGCTGCCACCAGGCGAGCACGCGACCGGGCTCAAGACGCCTCAGGTAGCCGATGGCCGTGGCATCGCCGAGCGCGGGAGCCGGAATCCAGGAGACGACGTGACGGGCCGACGGCCTGCCGCCGTTGTCGAGGAGGTCCAGCGCGTACCAGCCGGCGCCGCGGCCGAGCTGGGCCAGCCAGGGCCAGACCTCGTTCGGGGCCGCCGCGATGGTCACCGCGCGCGTCATGACCACGCGCGCGGGCCGCACGCCCTCGAGCCAGTCGTCGCCGGCCATCGACGCGACCAGCTCCTCCTCGGTCGCGCCCCAGCGCGCTCCCCAGCGCAGAACGAGGGCGAAACCGAGCGCGAGCCCCAGAAAGAGGGCGACGAGGAGAAACATCTGCTCCCAATCTAACGCCAAAGCCCCGAGGCCGCCCCGTGACTCCGGGCGGGTCGCCGTTACGATTCTTCGTTCAGCTCGTCGAAGACCGGCTTCAGGTAGGGCTTGTGGCGGCGGATCTCCTCGCGGGTGAGGCCGTTGAGCTCCCAGGGCAGCACCAGCCACTTGTCGGTCTCGTGGAGATAGTAGTCGGGCGTCCTGCCGGTCCGATTGCTCGCCGGCCGGATCCAGGGCACCGCGATGCGAACGTCCCGGGGCATGTTGCGCCGAGTGCGCTGGGCGAGACGGTCGATCACCGCCTGGACGTTCAGCCCGGAGCTGTAGACGTCGTCGACGATCAGCAGACCGTCGTCGGCGTTCAGATTCTCGAGCAGATAGCGGGTACCGTGAACCCGGATCGCGTCCGCGTTGTCGAGCATCTTCTTGTAGCTCGTCATGCCCCGGTACGAGGTGCGGATCGAGATGTGATCGGTCTCGACGCCCAGGTACTGCAGGCACTCCTGGACGGCGATGCCGACCGACGTGCCGCCGCGCCAGACGGCGACGATGAAGGTCGGCCGGAAGCCGCTCTCGTAGATCTTGACGCCGAGCCGGTAGGCGTCGAGCAGCATGTCCTCTTCTTCGATGAACCGCTTCTCCATCGCCGGCCTACTCCCGCGCCCCGATCGATTCCGCGAGGATCTCGTAGATCTCGGGCCGGCGCTCCGCGATCTCCGCCGGCGTCAGCCCCTCGAGCGAGTAGGGGAACTTGATCCACTGCTCGGTCTCGTGGAGGTAGTAGTCGGGCACCAGATCGGTCTCGTTGCGCGCCGGCTTGTAGTAGGGCACCGCGACCCGGATGTCGCCCGGGGTGTTCAGACGCGCCTTCTCGCGCAGATGGTCGACCAGCGCACGGATGGTGTGCCCGGTGTCGAAGACGTCGTCGACGATCAGCAGCCGGTCCTCGTGCTCGAGGTTCTTGATGAGGTAGCTCGTGCCGTGGATCCGCACGGTCGACGAGCGCCCGTCGATTCCCTGATACGACGACGTCCGGATCGCGATGTGATCGCTGCGGACGCCGAAGTAGTCGAGCAGCTCCTGCACCGCCATGCCGACCGGCACGCCGCCGCGCCAGATGGCGACGATGAAGCTCGGCCGGAAGCCGCTCGCGAGCACCCGGGCGCCGAGCCGGAAGGCGTCTTCCAGGAGCCCCTGGGCGCTGAGGTAGAGCTTCTCGGACATCGTCCGATTCTAGCCTGCCCTTCTCACCAGCCTTCGCCCAGAACGCCGGAAATGCCTGAGTCTGCTGCGTTTCGCTCCCGGCGACTTGACCCCTTCGGTTTTTTTGATTAGTATAAAAATCTGTTTTGGTCGGGTAAAGCCGCGCACGCGTCAGGCACCGAGCTCATGAACGACCCCGTCATCGCCCTCACCCTCGGCATCGCCGTCATCGCCGGCTCGGTCTTGCTGTTCTGGCCCGATCGAGGCCTCCTCTGGCGGTGGCTGCGCGGCGCGCGCGCGACGGAGCGGGTGATGATCGAGGACGCGCTCAAGCATCTCTTCGACTTCGAGTACAAAGAGCGTATCGCCAACCTGCAGAGTCTCTCCGGCGCTCTGACGGTCTCGGGGAATCGAGCGGCCGAGCTGCTGCGCCGGCTCCAGGAGCAGGAGCTGGTCGGCTTCGACGGCGACGGCTACCGGTTGACTCCCGAGGGGCGCAAGTACGCTCTGCGCGTCGTTCGCATCCACCGCCTCTGGGAGCGCTACCTCTCCGAGAAGACCGGGCTGGCCCCCCTCGACTGGCACCAGGAAGCCGAGATCCGCGAGCACAACACATCGCCCGAGGAAGCCGACCGACTATCGGCGAGCCTCGGCCACCCGCGGTTCGATCCGCACGGCGACCCGATCCCGACGGCGGCCGGCGACATCGTGCCGCTGCAGGGGCGACCGCTGACCGAGCTCGCGGTCGGCGAGCTGGCGGAGATCGTCCACGTCGAGGACGAGCCGGACGCCGTCTACGCGCAGCTCGTCGCCGAGGGTCTCTACCCGGGCATGCGCATCCGCGTCAACGAGTCGACGCCGCAGCGCATCGCTTTCGAGGCCGATGACGAGGAGCACGTCCTGGCCCCCATCCTCGCCGCCAATCTCTCCGTGCTGTCGCTGCCGCAGGAGGACGAGGACGACAAGACCGAACCCTCCCAGCGACTTTCCGCCCTGGCGGTGGGCGACGTCGGGCGCGTCGTCTCCCTGTCGCCGGTCCTGCGCGGACCCGAGCGGCGGCGGATGCTCGATCTCGGACTGATTCCCGGCACCGAGGTGAGCGTCGAGATCGAGAGCCCGAGCGGCGACCCGACCGGCTATCGGGTGCGCGGAGCCGTGATCGCGCTACGCCGCGAGCAGGCCGAACAGGTGCGCATCGAGCGCGTCGCCTGAGGACGAAACCGAGATGAGCCATCCCAGCGCCGCCAACTGCGCCGAATGTCCGGCCCACAACGTGGGCAACCTGATCAAGCTCGGCGTCGACATGAGCGATTACGACTTCGTGGTGGCGCTCGCCGGCAACCCGAACACCGGCAAGAGCACCGTCTTCAACGCTCTGACCGGCCTGCGCCAGCACACCGGCAACTGGCCCGGCAAGACGGTCGCTCGCGCCGAGGGCGGCTTCTCCTCGGGCGGCAAGCGCTACAAGCTGGTCGACCTGCCGGGAACGTACTCGCTGCTGTCGGCCAGCCTCGACGAGCAGATCGCCCGCGACTTCGTGCTCTTCGGGCAGCCGGACGTCACGGTCATCGTGGTCGACGCCACCCGCCTCGAGCGCAACCTGAACCTGGTGCTGCAAGTGCTGCAGATCACCGACCGCGCGGTGGTCTGCCTGAACCTGATGGACGAGGCGCGGCGCAAGGGGCTGGACGTCGACGAGCGCCGGCTGGCCCGCGACCTGGGCGTGCCGGTCGTCGCCACCGCGGCACGCTACGGCGAGGGGCTCGACGAGCTCAACCGCGCCATCAGCGACGTGGCGAGCGGGCGAGCGGTGGGCAAACCGCGCCGCATCGGCGGCCGACATCCGGCCCTCGAGCGGGCGGTCGGGCGACTCTCGAACCGCATTCTGGAGCTCTACCCCGAGCTGCCGAACTCGAGATGGGTCGCCCTGCGGCTACTCGACGGCGACCCCAAGATCGAGGAAGCCCTCCGCAGCGGCGAGCTGGGCGAGCTGCAACAGTCCGAGGGCGGCCTCGAGCCGCGGGCGCCGGCGCCCGAGAGCGCTGCCGGCCCCGAGGCCGGAAAGACGCTCGCGCTCGCCCGCCAGCTCCGCTGGCAGGTCGGCAAGGACTTCCATCAACAGCTCATGGAGGAGGTCTACGCGCAGGCGGCCCACCTGGCCGATCGCGCGGTGACCCGCAGCGGCGAGACGCCGCGCTTCGACTGGGACCGCACCCTCGACCGGCTGGTGACCAGCCGCCTCTTCGGCTTCCCGCTGATGCTGCTCATGCTCACGGCGATCTTCTGGATCACCATCGCCGGCGCCAACGTACCGTCGGCGATGCTCGCCACCCTCCTGGTCGACCAGGTCCATCCGCTGCTCAAGGGCGCGGCGGCCGCCGTCTCACTGCCCTGGTGGCTCGACGGCCTGCTGATCGACGGCGTCTATCTCGCCACCGCCTGGGTGGTGAGCGTCATGCTGCCGCCGATGGCGATCTTCTTTCCTCTCTTCACCCTGCTCGAGGACTTCGGCTACCTGCCACGCGTGGCCTTCAACCTCGATCGCATGTTCCAGCGGGTCGGCGCGCACGGCAAGCAGGCGCTGACCATGGCCATGGGCTGGGGCTGCAACGCCGCCGCGATCGTCTCGACCCGCATCATCGACAGCCCACGCGAGCGGTTGATCGCGATCATCACCAACAACTTCGCGCTCTGCAACGGCCGCTGGCCGACCCAGATCCTGATCGCCTCGATCTTCATCGGCGGCCTGGCGCCCGCCTATCTCGCCGGCCTGATCTCGGCGCTCTCGGTGGTGGGCATCGCGGTGCTGGGCGTGCTGCTCACCTTCGGCGCATCGTGGCTCCTGTCGCGCACCGTCCTGCGCGGCGAGGTCTCGACCTTCAACCTCGAGCTGCCGCCCTACCGTCCGCCGCGCGTGCTGCAGACCATCTACACCTCGATCATCGACCGCACCCTGATCGTTCTCTGGCGAGCGGTGGTCTTCGCTGCGCCCGCCGGCGCGGTCATCTGGCTGGTGGCGAACATCAAGATCGGCGAAGCGAACCTCGCCTACCATGCCATCCACCTGATGGACGGCTTCGGCGCCTTGATCGGTCTGTCGGGGCTCATCCTGCTCGCCTACGTCATCGCCATCCCCGCCAACGAGATCGTCATTCCGACCATCCTCATGCTGACGGTGTTGATGACCGGCGCCGCCGGGGTGGGCGCGGGCGACGGCGTGATGTTCGAGCTCGACTCCCAGGAGATGACGGCCCAGCTCCTCCGCGACGGCGGCTGGACCCTGCTGATGGCGGTGAACCTGATGCTCTTCAGCCTCATCCACAATCCGTGCTCGACGACCCTCTACACCATCTGGAAGGAGACGCGCAGCGCCAAGTGGACCGCCGTCTCCGGCCTCCTGCCGGTGGCCATGGGCGTGGCCGTCTGCTTCGTCGTGGCCCAGGTCTGGCGTATCGTAGCCGGTAGTTGAGCTCCGCCTTTCGCATCGACGGGATGGACTGCGCCGAGGAGGTGGCCATCCTCAAGCGCGCGGTCGGGCCGCTCGTGGGCGGCGA
>JAHEKO010000093.1:4583-10274 GCA_024638355.1 Acidobacteriota bacterium | reverse complement strand
TGCCCCGCGACGTCGGCGATCAGAACGCCGAGCCGCGTTTCGCCCACCCGGATGAAGTCGTAGAAATCGCCGGCGACGCTCGCGACCGGCACGTAGCGCGCGGCCACTTCCAGGCCGGCGATCTCGGGCATTCGGCGGGGCAGGATCGAAGCCTGAATCTGGCGCGCCGTCTCCAGCTCGCGCTCCACCGCGACCAGCTTGCGCTCGGTCCTCAGCACGCGGCGCCCGAGAGCGTAGGCCATGCCACAGAGAAAGAGGAAGAACCCGACACCTTCGACCCCCAGGCGCCAGGGCACGAGGCCCGCCCCCTCCAGATTTTCGTTGACCACGAAGAGCGCCAGAATCAGAAACGACGAGCGGAAGATCCGCGCCTCGGGAACCTCTTGCTCCCGCGGCCAGAGGACGTGGGCGAGCGCTACCGCCATCATCAGCAGCACGAGGTAGGCGTTGAGGAACATCAGTACCCCGATCCCTCCGGTCGCGAGATCCGTGCCGATCGCGGCGACCGCGTAGACCAGCTGAATCTGCCAGAGCCGGCGAATAGCCGACTTCCAGCCCCAACCGAAGAACTGCTCGAAGAAGAGCACCGACGGGATGTTGATGAGGTAGGTACAAAAGGCCACGATCCGCGACAAGAGGAAGGCGGGCGCGTCGCTGGCCAGGGCGACGAGATCGGTCGCGGCGAGCAGGCGTATGCCGTAGATCCCGGCGAAGGCGCCGAAGTAGACCGGCGCCAGCTCGCCCTTCCTGCCGCGAAAGAGATAGAGCCCAAAGGCACCCAGGGCGACGACCAGGAGGACCGACCCCAGAAAGAGGGGGCCGAGCTCGCGCACGATCGTCCGCTTCATCCGAACGGAGTGCAGCGAGCCGGCCTGCGCCTGCGGCACCAGCTGCCAGTCTCGCGGCGACACCGAACCGGGAACCGGATGTGGACCCCAGACGGCGAGCCACCGCCCGGCGGCGCCGCGCTCGAGCGGCACGACGTGCCAGGTCCAGCCTTCCCGCCGCGCTCCCCGCGCGCGGCCGCCGAAGGCGTAGAACGGCTCGCCGTCGAGGTAGAGGACGAGCGCCGCGCGGTTCGACCAGAAGGCGAGGGCCGGCCCTTCGAAGTCGGTTGCCGGCAGCCGCAAGCGCAACCACGCCTGGCCCGCCTCGGTCAGCTGCCGCGGGCTCAGCTCCTCGAGGGGCCTCCAGGCGACCGAGCCGCCCGAAGGTACGGGTGGCGGCTCCGCGGCGGTCCACTCCTCCGCCACCGGTGCGTACTCCCAGCCCGTGTGGAGGGCCACCGCCGGCGCCGAGGTGGTCGCCGCGGCTCGAGCGTCTCCGCCCGCGACACCGATCGCCAGCAGGATCGCCCAGCGCGCTGTCGTGCGTCCGAGCACGGCTGATTGTCCGGCCTGGGCCGGTCGAGCGCAAGCCTGGCTGGCGGACACGGCGGCGCAGTGGGAAGCCGCCGAGACGGGCGGGCTACTCGCGCCCGGCGCTCAAGAAGCGGTAGACCTCCTCGTAGCGCCGGACCTGACGCTCCCAGGAAAAGTCGCGGGCCATGCCGTTTCGTACCAGTCGCAGCCAGGCATCGCGGTTCTCGTAGGTCGCCAGCGCGCTCTCCAGGGCCCAGCGCAGGCCGGAGGCGTTGAAGTGCTCGAACAGGAAGCCGGTGCCGGTCTGTCGCTCCCAATCCCACTGCTCGACGCTGTCGGCCAGCCCGCCGGTCTTGTGGACCACCGGCACGGTGCCGTAGCGCAGGCTGTACATCTGGTTGAGGCCGCAGGGCTCGAAGCGGGAGGGCATCAGGAAGATGTCGCTCGACGCCTCGATGCGATGGGCGAGCTCTTCGCTGAACCCACGATAGAAGCAGACCCGGTCGGGGAAGCTCGCCTGGAGCTTGGTGAAGAAGGTCTCGTATTCGGCGCCTCCCGAGCCGAGGGCGACGAAGCGCAGGTCGCGGGCGGCCAGGAGCTCCGGGACGACGCCGTACAAGAGCTCGAACCCCTTCTGCGCGGTCAGCCTCGAGACCAGACCCAGGAGCGGCGCGCCGCCGGCCGGCGCCAGGCCGAGCTCGCGCAGCAGCGCCTGCTTGTTCCGCTGCTTGCCCCGCAGATCGTCGGCGCGGTAGTGGAACGGCAGGTGAGCGTCGGTCTCCGGGTTCCACTCGGTGTAGTCGACGCCGTTGAGAATGCCGACGAGGCTGGCGTTTCTCTGGCTCAGGAGCCCCTCGAGTCCCATGCCCAGCTCGCCGCTGCGGATCTCGCGGGCGTAGGTCGGGCTGACCGTCGACAGAACGTCGGCGTAGAGCAGGCCGGTCTTCAGGAAGTTGATCACGCCTTCGTCCAGATCGGGGCCCCAGAAGCGATGCGCGTCGCCGTCGAGCGACAGCTCGTCGAGCACCTGGCTGGAGAAGATACCCTGATAGGCCAGGTTGTGCAGGGTCAAGAGCGTGCGCGCGTCGCGGAACCCGGTGTCCCACCCGTAGACGGTGCGGAGATAGAGCGGCAAGAGCGCCGTGTGCCAGTCGTTGCAGTGAAAGACGTGGGGACTCCACCCCATCCGCTGGCAGCACTCGATGGCGGCGCGGGTCAGGAATGCGAAGCGAACGTGGTCGTCGCCGTGACCGTAGATCGCCGAGCGGTCGAAAAGCTCGGGACAGTCGATGGCGTAGACCCAGAGATCGCTGCCCGGCAGGCGTGTCGTCACCACCGTGTACCGATACCGCCGCGCGCCCATCTGCATCTCGAGGTCGCTCAGAAAGCCCACCGGGTGCGACTCCTCCGCGGGCAGGTCGACCGACCCGTAGTTGGGCAAAAAGACGCGGACGTCGTGGCCGCGGGCGTGAAGGTGGCGCGGCAGCGCGGCGGCCACGTCGGCGAGGCCGCCCGTCTTGGCGAACGGCGTAACCTCGGAGGCGGTCAAGCAGATCCTGAGCGGCGGCATCGTTCTTTCGGGCCCTCCGGCGGCGGGCTCAGATCACGGTGCCGGGAGCGACCTCGGCCCGGCGCGGCACCACGATGATGCCCTCTCGAATGTAGTAGTTGTCGCCGTCGGCCTCCTGTACGTCGGCCTCGTTCACCAGCTGGCAGCCGTTGCCGATGCGCGCGTCGAGGTCGATGATCGTCCTCCGCAGGCGGCAGTCGTGGCCGATACCGAGCGGCACGGCACTCGCCAGCTCGTGCGCGGTCGAGAACCCTGTCGCTCCCATGATGATGCTCCGATCGATGAACGACCCGCTGCGCACGATACCGCGCACGCCGATGATGGAGCTCGAGACCTTACTAGCCGCGATGATGGTGCCGTCGGAGAGGATCGACTGCTCGATCTCGCAGTGATCGACCTTGGACCCGGGCAGAAACCTCGGGTGGGTGTAGATCGGAAAGTGGGGATCGTACAGGTTGACCTGCGGAACCGGCACCGTGAGCTCGATGCTGGCCGCGTGGAACGAGCCGATGGTCCCAATGTCCCGCCAGTAGCCGTAGTGGGCGTAGCTGAAGACGCGATGCTCCTGGATCGCCGCCGGAATGACCTCCTTGCCGAAGTCGTGCGGCGTGGTTCCCTCGAGCAGCTCGTAGAGGAGCATCGGTTTGAAGGTATAGATGCCCATGCTCGCCAGGAGCGAGCCCGGCTCCGCGCGGAGCCCGAGCTTGTCGATGGTCTCTCGATCGAGGGTGAGGCTGTCGATCACCGAGGGATCTTGCGGCTTCTCGACGAACTCCACGATCCGGCCCTCGCCGTCGATGCGCATGATGCCGAGCTGCGATGCCTGATCGCGGCTGACCGGTGTGACGGCGATGGTCAGATCGGCCTCGCGCTCGCGGTGCACCGCGACGAACTCCGCGAGGTCCATGAAGTAGAGCTGATCGCCCGAGAGGATGAGCACTTCGCTGGGGCAGGTGTAGGTCAGCCGGTCGAGGTTCTGGCGGACGGCGTCGGCGGTCCCCTGGTACCAATCGCGGTTCTTGACGCTCTGCTCGGCAGCCAGGATGTTGACGAAACCGCCCCGGAAGACGTCGAAACGGTAGGTCTGGGCGATGTGCCGGTGCAGGCTGGCGCTGTTGAACTGCGTCATCACGTAGATCTTGTCTACGCCGGCTCGCAGGCTGTTGCTGATGGGTACGTCGATCAGCCGGAACTTGCCGCCGAGCGGCACGGCGGGCTTCGCCCGATCCCGGGTCAGCGGCCAGAGGCGAGTCCCCTGGCCGCCGCCGAGAACGGCTGTCACGACATGATCCAAGTTCGCCTCCTCACTCCCTCCCTGCCGAAAGACGGTTGGGGATCGATCCTACACCGTCCCAGACCGGGCCAGGCGTCACCCCTTCGCCAGAGCCGCGCGCGCCGCGGCCAGCCTGGCTACGGGCACCCGGTAGGGCGAACAGGAGACGTAATCGAGGCCGACCGATTCGCAGAATTCGATCGAGCTCGGCTCGCCGCCGTGCTCCCCGCAGATCCCCAGCTTGATGTCGGCGCGGGTCTGCCGGCCGCGGCTCGCGGCCATCTCCACCAGCTGACCGACGCCCTCTCTGTCGAGGCGCTCGAAGGGATCGGCCGGCAGGATGCGCGTTTCCACGTAGTGCGGCAGGAAGCGAGTCGCGTCGTCGCGGGAGTAGCCGAAGGTCATCTGGGTCAAATCGTTGGTGCCGAAGGAGAAGAAGTCGGCGTGATCGGCGATGCGGTCCGCCACCAGCGCGGCGCGGGGCACCTCGATCATCGTTCCGACCGGAATGTCGAGCTCGAAGCCGATCTCGGCCTTCACCCGTTCGACGACCGCCACGATCCGCTCGCGCAGCCGAACCATCTCCTCGGTGCTGCCGACCAGCGGCACCATGATCTCCGGCCGGGCATCGACGCCGCGCGCGAGCAGGGCGCCGGCGGCGCGGGCGATCGCCTCCACCTGCATGTCGTAGATCTGGGGAGTGGTCAGGCCGAGCCGGCAGCCGCGGTGGCCGAGCATCGGGTTGAACTCGGCCAGCGATTCCGCCAGATCGGCGACGTCGCCCGGGTCGCGCCCCATCTGCTCGGCCAGCTGCCGGAGCTGCTTCTCCTCCTTCGGCAGGAACTCGTGCAGAGGGGGGTCGAGAAGCCGCACGGTCACCGGCAGGCCGGCCATGGCCTCCAGGATGCCCTCGAAGTCGGTCTGCTGCTCCGGCAGGAGCTGGGCGAGCGCGTGGCTCCGCGTCTCGTCCTGCTCGGCCAGAATGACCTGGCGGATCCACGAGATCCGGTCCTCCTCGAAGAACATGTGCTCGGTGCGGCAGAGCCCGATGCCCTGGGCGCCCAGCTTTCGCGCGACCCGCGCATCGTGCGGCGTGTCGGCATTGGCCCGTACCCGCATCCGGCGCGCTTCGTCGGCCCAGCCGACCAGCTCGTTGAATGCCTGCACGGTCAGCGAGTCGATCTCGTCACCGCCGATCAGCACCTGCAGCACCTCCGACTCGCGGACGTTGACGTGGCCGGCGATCACCTCGCCGGTGGTGCCGTCGATCGAGATCTCGTCGCCCTCGTTGAACACACGGTCGCCCGCTCGCAGCTCGCCGTCCTCGTCGTCCACCGTCAGCGACCCGGCGCCGACTACGCACGGTTTGCCCATGCCCCGCGCCACGATGGCCGCGTGTGAGGTCATGCCCCCGCGCGAGGTCAGAATCCCGACCGAGGCGTGCATCCCGACGATGTCCTCGGGCGAGGTCTCGTCGCGAACCAGAA